>CALFUE010000016.1 GCA_937916345.1 uncultured bacterium | reverse complement strand
TTTTAATGTATTCACTAAGTGCTTTCAGCTCATTCATTCTGACTTCCAGCTGTGAGAATTTATTGTACTGATCCTGATCAATAAACTTTTTGTCGTAATCCGACAGACTGTTGTAAAAATCTCTCACCTGGCCGACCGCCGTGTTGTACGACAGATCGATGGCATCGATGCCAGGAAGCTGCGAAACCATGTCATTGAAAGAATCCGCGTTGTTGCAGGCATTCATATAACCGCTGTCAATGACAGAATACAGATCTGAGATATCGTAAAGTCCCCCGTCGATGGAGAGCTGTATCGTGCTGCCGTCCTTTTGAACGAAATCCACGATGCCCTGCACGTAATTGGTCTCACTCGTGGTTGATGAGACTGTCCTCATGACAACCTCCTGACCTATCAGAGCGTTTGCCTCGGATTCCTCCAGAGATGTCATCATGTTCTGTGAAGCCTCAACCTGGGAGAATGTAGCCAGCTGTGCTACATAATCGGTGTTTGACGAGGGCTCCAGCGGATCCTGGTACTGCATTTCCGCAACCAGAAGCTGCAAAAATTCATCCTTTCCCAGCTCGTTGCTCTTGCTCTTTTCATTTGAGGTGGAAGTAGTTCCTACATTGTCGGAAACTATTCCGTCTGTTACTGACTGGATAAGTCCCATAGTCATTCCTCCTTTCTCTTTAATTGTGTGTAAAAAGACTACTATGCCGAATAGTCGACGGTGCCGCCGTTATCTCTCATGATGCTGGCGGCCAGAGCCTCCTCCTCAGTCATATTATCGGCAATATCGTCAAGATTATTTATATTAAGATTTCTTCTTCCTGAGCGGGGTTCTTCTCCTTCTCCCTGAGTTCCGCCGTTTCCGTCAAAATTCCCGCCCATATCGGTCCTGGCGCCCCTCTGATTCTCATAAGCCTCCTCAAAGGCATGACTCTCAACCGTGACAGACACTTCAGTTACTCTGATTCCGGCACTCTCCAGGGTGGCCTTAACCTCTGCCATCTGGGCGTTCAGCGTATCTCGCACCGACTCGTTTTCAACCCTGATGTTGGCGCTGACTGCACCAACCTTATCGCTTGTTACATCCAGATTTAATCTGCCGAGATTTTCAGGATTGAGTTGCATAGAAAGCGTAGTCTCCCCGCTGGCATAATTTCTGGTAAGGCTTGAGAGCTGATCGATCAGGCTGTCGGCATCTATGTAGGAGAACTGTCCTGCATCTACTGCCATGCCCTCCATGATATTGTTGAAATTCTCTGTGCCTCCGGGGTGAACCGTAGCAGTCTGGATTTCTTCCGGATGGGTCTCTGCTGCCACGTCTGTATTTGCCGTCTGCAGTGTATTATCCCTTGTATCTGTCCCCTGCTTTTCCTGATCCTGTGAAAAGCTCTGTTCGTTTCCGTTGGAATTATTTTCGGCATTTCTATTCGAAAACGCCTGTTCTCTATTGACATTTCCCTTCCCGGACTGTTCTTCAACGGAGTCTTCCACAGGTGCATCCCGCGTTACCGAAACTTTTTCAACAACTGTCGCTGCCGCAGCCTTCACTTCTCTGTCATCACTGACATTTTTTTTATCTTCAGGCATTAAATTCTGCGAAGATACATCGGTATCCGTCAGCTCCGCGATCTCCACATCACCCTCTGTCACGACAAGAGTCTCATCAAATGGTTTTTCGTCATCGGAAACGGGCAAGGGAACATTGGTCTGTGCGACAGTCTGATCCTTGAAATCAACCAGTGCATCCGGCTCTTCCGTGACCGCATCAACTGCATCAAAGCTCATCCCACCGGTATTCTGTATTACATCGGCATTCTCTGTGGAAAGCCTGTCAAGTATCCCGCCAAATTCATCTGAAAACTGCGGCAGCTCCTCCTTCTTTACACCAATCTCCCCGGAAAAAGAAGCCGCGATGTCATCCAACTGTCCCAGCAGCTCTGAAAACGAAGGGTCAGTCATGAGATCTGCGGCATTCACTCGCCCTGAAAGCTCCATTACAACCTGGGTGAGAGCCTGGGGATCCAGCAGATCTATAATGGACAGTCCCAGCAGTTCAAGAGTTTTTGTCAGTTCTTCCTCGCTGACATCCAGGCTTTCCATGACTGACTTTTCTATTTTTTGCACGGTGTCCGCAACCTTTTCTACTGTAGAGTCGTCCTCCCCATCGATTGGACTTTTTCTCCCGGGTGCGTCCTTTATCTGTTTTTTTCCGGCACCTGTCCCCGTCATCGCAGAAAAATCATCATTCGGTTTATCCTGCTTTTTATCTGGGGGAAGAACCGTGCCGTCTGTGATGTCAATGACGTTTCCGCTGAAATTACCGGCGTTTTTGCTCATAAGCCCGGAGAAATCCAGGCCTGAAGCTGCTATATCGACCGCCTCTTTTTTTATATTTCCGCTGAAATTGCCCGAAACGGGAGAAATACCGGACAGAGATACGCCAAGGGTATTTGTTCCTGTCATAAGATTAACCTCCTCTAATCACTCCGGATCCATGATCTCTGTAAGTCTGGCCGCGATTTCAGCCTCCATCTGACCAAGGATATTTCCTCTCGAATCCGCATCCATATTCTCGAGGATTTTTGCTACGAGATTCAGATCATCAGTCATGGTATTGAATATCTCGGCAGCCTGTTTCGGCTTCATGTTGGCGTAGGTCTTTATATACTCTTCCAACTCCTCGTCCACCTGCTGCTGCTGCAATACCTGTCTGTAAATGGTCTCGGCATTCTCCGGATCTATTGCCTCATAGTACTCTCTATAGTTTGATATATCGGGTGCTGAAGCAGAAAAAACAACCTCACGGTCAAATTTTTTCTTTAATTCTTCATAATCTTTTATCTTTTCCTCATAGACGGAAAGCTTTTCTATCCGCGTCTTTAATTTTTCGATACGCTCGTTCTTGGATTTGATCTTTTCCTGAGAGGCGGCGAGTTCAAGCTCCAGCTCCTTGATATGCTCCACAGCCTCGTCGATAGTGGAAAATGTATGATCAGGATCCTCTTCCTTCTCCACAACATCAGGCAGTATCTTGTTTATAACAGGGACATCCTTCATCAGAGGATACATCACATTTGAGCCGAAGCCTCCCACATCCCACTTAATTATCAGCGCAAAAATTGCCAGCCACAGTGCTATGATGACTATGGTAGCAAAAAAAACAGCGATCTTTGCCCCAATGCCGCCCTCATAATCCTCTGCATTCGGATCATCCGGATCAATCCCTTTTTTTATCAGTTTCTCGCGGCGCTTTGCCTCTTTCTCCGCGGCTTTATCCTTCTTAGCCTGATCGTCAGCCATTATTACTCCTCTTCATCCTTTGCCCCGTAGGTATAACTAACCAGACCATCTATCTCCTTGGCCTCCTCGGCGGCGAGATCCAGCTTGAACTGCTCGAAAGCTTTGTCTCGAAGGGTCTCCTGAGCCTTTCGCTCTACCATGACATCAGCCAGCTTTCTGCGGGCTATCTCCATGTTTTTACGGGCAATCTGAACCTGAACCATCTGACTCCTGATCATGGTCTTCATCACATCGATAGCGTGCTTGTTCTCCCGAAGCTGCACGGGATCGATAGTTCCACTCATCAGCTCCTTCGCCCTTCTCTCATAGCGGCTTCTTCTTACTGTGAGTTCGGCCAGCTTGTCCTCCTCTGCGGTAAGAGCCGCCATCGCAGCGGAAAATTCAGATTTGGCCTGATCCTCCAGCTTTAGTTTTATATTGAGGATGCCCTGCATCTTGTATACAAATTTCGCCATTTAATTCTACTCTTCAGCAAAAACCTTGTTTATCAGATTCATCTCCTCTTCGAAATCGAATTTCTCATCGGTTCTCTGGCACAGATATTCGTTTACCGCGCCAATCTTTTTGACGGCAAAATCGATCTCGGGGTTGGAGCCGGTCTTGTAGGCTCCTATATTTATCATATCCTCAGCCTCGCTGTAGGTCGCCATAACATTTCTCATGCGACCCGCGCATGCCTTGTGCTCAGGGGAAGCTATGGCAGACATTACTCTGGAAATAGACGCCAGCACATCTATGGCAGGATAATGATTCCTCTGTGCCAGTCTCCTGTTTAATACGATATGCCCGTCCAGAATACCTCTCGCGGTATCGGTGATGGGTTCATTGAAATCATCGCCGTCCACCAGCACTGTATAGAGCCCGGTGATAGAGCCCAGCTCATTTGTCCCTGCCCGCTCCAGGAGCTTCGGCAGTTCCGCGTACACTGAAGGTGGATATCCCCTGGTAACAGGAGGCTCTCCTGCGGCCAGTCCTATCTCTCTCTGAGCCATGGAAAAACGCGTCAGGGAGTCCATCATAAGCAGGACATCCTTCCCCTGATCCCTGAAATATTCCGCGATGGCAGTGGCAGTCATAGCAGCTTTCTTTCGTATCAGAGCAGGCTTGTCAGAGGTAGCTATCACAACCACAGATCTAGCCATGCCCTCGGAGCCCAAATCGCGTTCAACGAATTCCCTCACCTCACGGCCGCGCTCTCCGATCAAAGCGATAACATTGATATCGGCCTTTGTGTTGCGGGCAAACATACCCATCAGCGTACTCTTACCCACTCCGGAGCCGGCAAATATACCGATACGCTGTCCTTTTCCCACGGTGATAAGCCCGTCCACAGCCTTTACTCCCAGGGGCAGAACCTCTGATATTATCTTTCTTTTCATGGGATCCGGCGGCAGTGTGTCCACCGGATATTCAAGGCCGTTTAAAATATCGAGGCTGTCTACATCTGTGGGGCGCCCGATACCGTCAAGGGTATGCCCCAGGAGGCCTGGCCCTGCCAGAACACTTAAAGGCTTTTTGGTATTTTCGACTATACAGCCTACCCCTATGCCGTCGACCCTCTCCACCGGCATCAGAAGAAGCCTGTTTTCCACAAAGCCTATGACCTCAGCCGTAATGAATTCTCCCGTTCCTTGATCTATGATGATACGGCAAAGATCGGCAAGCTTCGCGTCGGGTCCCACGGATTCCACCGTAAGTCCCACCACCTTGGTCACCTTGCCGAAGGCATTGTAAAAGGTATGCTCCAAAACCGAATAATATTTGGCAAAACAAGAATCCATAACCGTTATTTTTGTCCCAGTGAGAGAGCCTTTAATTCCCTGCAGAGATTATCCAACTGAACCTTAAGGCTGACCTCGTAAACACCGGAATCGGCGTCGATCATGCACTCACCCGGTGTCAGCGATACATCCAGCACTATATCAAGGTTTGCGTCAGTACCGATTATGCCGACAAACTGATCCCGTCTCTCCCTCACGGTCTCTATATCGACCTCACAGACCTTTATCTTGTATGATTTCGTCTCCCTGATATTTCTCAGGGCATTCTTGATCAGAAAGATAAGGACGTCCTTATCATCGGAATATTTGATATCAAAAACCTGTCCAAAAATATCAAGCATGGTCTCCAACATATCTGATTCCATGCTCTCCATACGTTTTTCATAATCAGAAATAAGCTCCTTTTCCCGCGCATCAAGCGCACTGAGCTTTTCTGAATATTCTCTTTCTAATTCTTCTCTGGCGCAAGTCTCACCCTCCGTGTAGGCATCCGCCCTGATCACGTCGGCGTCCGCCCTGGCCTGCTCTAATATACCGTCAGCCTCAGCCCTCGCGCCGGAAAGTATATTGTCCGCCTCAATCTTCGCAAGCTCCACGAGATCGGGGCCGGGATCAGGCTCCGGTTCCGGCTCGGACACAGTCTCATTCAGCATTTCACCATTC
>CALFUE010000015.1 GCA_937916345.1 uncultured bacterium | reverse complement strand
CTGGCTTGCCGTCGACTGGTACGACGGAGGGATGGAGCATCCCACACTCCATCTGCTCTACTCCAGATTCTGGCACAGATTCCTCTATGATGAGGGAGTTGTTCCCACTCCGGAGCCATATCAAAAAAGGACCAGCCACGGCATGATCCTGGGAGAGAACGGCGAGAAGATGTCAAAATCCAGAGGAAACGTGGTGAACCCTGACGATATAGTTGAGACCTACGGCGCCGATACGCTGCGCACCTATGAGATGTTCATCGGAGCCTTCGATCTCTCGGCCAGCTGGTCCGAGGAGGGGGTGAGAGGCTGCAGGAGATTTCTCGAGAGAGTTTACAAGCTCTCCGATATGGTGACAGACGAGGAGGAGTACTCAAAGGATCTGGAATCTGCAATGCACAAGACCATAAAAAAGGTTTCTTCGGATTTTGAGTCACTAAAGTATAATACGGCGATAGCTGCAATGATGAGCCTTATAAACGACTTCTATAAAAAGGGTTCCGTGACAAAGAAGGAATACAGTACTTTTCTGATACTGCTGAATCCCGTGGCTCCCCACATCACGGAGGAACTCTGGGAGATATGCGGTTTTGACGGATATGTGTTCGAGCAGAAGTGGCCCCGGTATGAAATGGAAAAAACCGTGGACGCCACGATCGATGTGGCTGTACAGATAAACGGAAGGCTCAAAGGTACTGTTGCGCTTCCAAAGGACATGGAAAAGGATGCGGCCATTGCTTCCGCAAAAGAGTTTCTCGGTGATAAATTAAGCGGAAATATAGTTAAAGAGATTTATGTTCCCGGAAGGATCGTCAACATAGTTGTAAAATAATCTGAGGTGAATTTATGAAGACTCTATTTCTTCACATAGGAATGCCAAAGACCGGAACCAGCGCTGTCCAGTATTTTTTGGAAATAAACAGCGATGAGCTGAAAAATCAAGGCTTTATGTATGAGAGGATGCCCTATGTTTATCAGGGACATCACTCACGCCGCAACGCCCACTTCCTGATCGGAATGGTTTACGACGAGGAGGGAAAAAAGGACGAGAAGGCAAAGGCAGCCCGGGTGGATGAAGGGCTGAACATAGTGAAGGAATGGTTCACGAAATTTGATCAAGTGTTGCTGACGGAGGAGCAGCTGTGGAATTTCTTTGGCAGGCACGGCTTCAAGGTGCTGGGGCGTGTTTCGAAGTTCTGCAGGGAGAACGGATTCACACTAAAAGTAGTGGTATACTTGAGACGCCAGGACGACTGGCTGGTGAGCACCTACAGGCAAAAGGTAAGGGGCGGAAGCGAGCAGGCAACCTTGATCGAATATTTCGATGATCCCTCCGAGATATCATTGAATTATGATGAGATATTAAGTGGGATCGAAAAAAAGATCGGAAAAGAAAATATCATATTGAGAAAATATGATTTTTCAGAGTTCAAGGGAGGAAAGATAGAGCTGGATTTCCTTGACGCGTTGGGTCTTTCCACTACAGAGGACTATGTATTTGCTGATGAGCAAATAAACACCTCGTACCCCATGAACTTCATTGAGATGAAGCGTATAATAAACCGTCTGGACGGCGAGGGGAACACTACATCCCATACCGATGTCAGCCTTCTCTGGGAGCACAATCTCATACGTATGAGGGAGTTTATCGCCGATTACAGGGAGGAAATATTGTCTGACGATATGCGCGCCGATATAATGGGGCGTTACGCTGAGGGCAACAGAAGTGTTGCGGAGAGGTATCTTCCCGAGGGAGAGGTGCTTTTTTCTGAGAAAAAGAAGGGATTGAGCGATGCAGATGTCTGGAAGAGTGATAATGACAGGCGATATGAGGATACGGTGCTTTTTTTCGCGGATATCATAACCGAGCAGCAGAAAAAGATGAGCCGTCTCTATGAGAGACAGAAGCGTATTGAGGAAAAATATAACGAACGTCTGGATAAATACAAGGACGCGATAAATACACTCCAGAGGGAGATCGATTCTCTTGAGACAAAGTACAGGCTGTTGAACGACAGTACTGACACTCTGTGGCGCCGCATCAGATACGGCATCAAGTGGAGACTCAGAAAAATATTTAAAAAAGGTAATTGACAATATACCCCGTTAGGGGTATATTGTTTTTGTAACGATTAAAAGATTGTTTAATTGTTTAAGGAGGATAATATGAAAAAAACTTACAAGATCGAGGTTGACTGCGCAAACTGCGCAAACAAGATGGAAGAGGCCACAAACAACACCGAGGGGATAAAGAGCGCGGTGGTAAACTTCATGACACAGAAGATGACGGTGGAGTTTGACGATGGCGCCGATGTCAAAAGTGTCATGGAAAATGTCATCAAAAACTGCAAAAAGGTCGAGGATGACTGCGAGATATTTGTCTGATTTTTTTAGAGGTAATCCGCCATGAAAAAGAAACAGAAGATTATGATTGTACGCATAATAATAACTGTAGTGCTTCTTATCGCATTACATTTTGTCCCCCTGGACGGGAAGATAATGTTTTTGTTATATTTGATTCCGTACCTTGTCATAGGATATGATATCCTCTTAAAGGCTGTCAAGGGCATATTAAAGGGACAGGTTTTCGACGAGAACTTTCTCATGGCGGTGGCAACCGTAGGCGCATTTGTGCTGGGAGTGCTGTATACAGGCGACTATCTGGAAGCTGTGGCGGTAATGCTGTTCTACCAGATAGGAGAGTTGTTTCAGAGTATCGCTGTCGGAAGGAGCCGGAAAAATATTTCGGAGCTTATGGATATCAGACCTGATTACGCAAATATTGAGGTGGACGGGAAACTCGTAAAAACAGATCCGGACGAGATAGCTGTTGGAAGTCTCATTGTGGTACTGCCCGGAGAAAAGGTTGCCATAGACGGTGTGGTGGAAGATGGAGAGTCCTCTGTCAACACCGCTGCTCTGACAGGAGAGAGTGTTCCGGGGACGGTGAGAACGGGTGACGAAGTTTTGAGCGGAAGTATCAATATGTCAGGGCGCATAACACTTCGTACCACAAAGGAATTTGGTGAATCCACCGCGTCAAAGATTTTAGATCTGGTGGAAAACGCCAGCTCCTACAAATCAAGATCAGAGAATTTTATCTCCAAATTCGCAAGAGTCTACACTCCTGCAGTGTGCATTGCAGCCATTGTTCTCGCCCTTGTACCGCCTGTATTTATAATGATTTTTTTGGGAGGAGATCCGATGTGGGCGGAGTGGATATACAGGGCACTCACATTTCTTGTTATCAGCTGTCCCTGCGCTCTCGTTATCAGCATACCGCTGTCGTTTTTTGCGGGTCTCGGCGGAGCCAGCGCCTCCGGCGTGCTGATAAAGGGATCCAATTATCTGGAGGCATTATCGAAAACTGCCGTTACGGTTTTTGATAAGACCGGTACACTTACTCAGGGTGTGTTTGAGGTTGTTGCGGTACACCATAGTACCATGGCTTCGGAAGAACTGTTGTATCACGCCGCGATCGCCGAGAGCAGTTCAAACCATCCCATAGCGCTTAGCATAATAAACGCCTACGGTAAAAGAATAGATAGCGCGGAGATTTCAGATGTGAGAGAGGTTTCGGGTCAGGGCGTAGTCGTAAAGGCAAAAGGGCGTGAGATAGCCTGCGGAAATGATAAGCTGATGCGTTCCCTGAAGGTTGATTTTCACGACTGCCACAAGACAGGTACGATAGTGCATGTCGCCATCGACGGCGAATATTCAGGTCATATCGTGATCTCTGATGTAGTTAAGAAAAATTCTTCGGCTGCCATCGCCGCATTGAAAGCCATCGGCATTAAAAAGACCGTTATGCTTACAGGCGATAGAAAAGCTGTCGCAGAGCAGACTGCTGTCGATCTCGGGATAGATACGGTTTACAGCGAGCTGCTGCCCGAGGACAAGGTTAATCGTGTGATAGAGCTGATGCAGGGCAGCTCCGAAAATGAAAAGCTCGCCTTTGTGGGTGACGGCATAAATGACGCTCCTGTGCTCTCCTGCGCGGATATTGGTATCGCCATGGGAGCATTGGGGTCTGATGCTGCTATCGAGGCGGCGGATGTGGTGCTGATGGACGACGATCCCCGAAAAGTCGCAACGGCGGTGCGCATGTCGCGCCGCACGCTCCGCATCGTCTGGCAGAACATCTGCTTCGCGCTGGGCGTGAAAGCCGTCTGCCTGGTCCTGGCAGCCCTGGGACTGGCCGGCATGTGGCTGGCGGTCTTCGCCGACGTCGGCGTCATGGTGCTCGCCATCCTCATCTCGCTTCTGGGGCGCAACACCCTGGTGTGGTTCGTCGACCTCACCAGCTTCGGGGCGATCGTCGCCTTCGGGTATGCAGGGGCGGCTTCCTTCCGCATCGCGCGCTCCGAGGGCAACCGCGCCATCATGGCGATAGGGGGCATCGGCGCCGCCATCGCGGTATGCTTCGCCATCGTGCAGCTCGTGCCGGGCCTGGCGGCCATGGATGCCATGGGCAGCGAAGCGTTCCTGCTCCTGTCGCTGTGGTGCCTTCTGGGATTCGTGTTCTACTGGCGCACCATCCAGCAGGGCACCCTCACCGAATACAGCGGCATGTCGACATCGGGAACGGTGCTGTTCGCGCTGCTCGTGTACGCTGCGGTCATGTGGATGGGGAAGAGGTCCCTCGAATCGGGCAGCCTCGACGAGATGCAGGGCAAGCTGAAAGCGGGCATCGTCGTCCTTCTGCTCATCACCTTCGTGGGCCTCGTCGTGATGATCTACATCCAGAACGTGGTGCGCGAGAAGCACGAGGCCTCGGAGCGCGAGAAGATCCGCGCGGTGGAAGGAAATCTGGCGAAGAGCCAGTTCCTCTTCAAC
>CALFUE010000014.1 GCA_937916345.1 uncultured bacterium | reverse complement strand
GAACACACCTGCGTAAGCCCCAAAGTCCCAGTGGCCGCCCCGGAACAAGCACCTTTCGGCTTCGCCGTTGTTTACATAGAAGTAGTCGCCGCCATAAGTAGCGTCGATGTTATCTCCCGTAAGCGAAGCGTCCGGAAGCATAGCAAGTGCCTGAAGGAGCAGCTTCGCTGCGTCGCCAATGGAAGAATCGGCGGTTGCATCCTTAAAGGCACATCCTGCGCTTGCGGTGGCGTGTGCGATAGTGGTGGAATAAACCCATTTACTATTGATCAGGTCAAGTTTTACGGTTCCCTGCGTGGTTCCCTGCCCGTCCGGCGTAACGAGGGTTCCGTCGCTTGCCTTGATTGCTTTCCATGCGTTGCTGCTTGCGGAAAGGTCTGCGGTGTCAAGGGAGGCGTTGTTATCCTCGAGGATCTGAACCTCTCCGTTTACAAGTCTTAAGCCGGTGCACCACTCCCATACATTTCCGTTCATGTCCCAAATGCCTTCGAGCGTTCCGTCGTGGCTCCAAGTCACGGGACCCGTTCCGGTGGCTACTCTCTGAATACGGTCAGAAGAATCCTTTGCCATGGAGGGGATAGCCTTGTATAAGGTCTCTCTGCTGTCCTTGCCGTAGTTGTTATTACCGTAAGGCTCGCAGCCGTTCTTGTGGCACCACAAAGCGATAGCCGCCCATTCTGCCGCCGTTACCTCGTGGAAGCCTGCGCCTTTAGCTCTGGCGTAAGACACAAAAGTGTCGTGTCCTGCGTTTGCGCTGGGATCCTCTCCGGGGAGGCTGTACGCCCGTCCGTTATAGTGGTGCGTCTCGAATTTTCCGAAATAGAATCCGTCAATCTCAACGCCGTTTCTTCTGAAAGCCGGATGCACATTCGTGCTGGCGGTAGAAAGAACATCGCAAAGCCTGAACTTCGGAATATAGACAAAAATGCTGGGCATTTCTTTGTCGTCGTAAATCATCTTATTGCTGGGGCACACGCTCTTGAGTGCCAGTTCTGCTGAATCAAAACCCATCTTTTCTTCCTCCTTTTAATAAATCACAATGCCATCAATACTGAAAAGGTAAAGCGTTACCTTGCTTGTATCAAGCGGCTTCGGTGTACTGGTTACGACTTCGCGCTCTACGGTCTCGCCATCTACCTCCTCGGTGACGGTTTCGGTCTGCTCGTCGTACTCCCTTCCGGGAATCTCGATCTGCGCAATGTAATAGCGCCCTCTGCCGGTAGTGAGGTAGCCTTCGGAATCAACCATGATGTCTTTGGTCACCTCGTCGTCTTTCTGGTATCTCGCAAGGTCAAGCGTGAGCTCTCCGTCTGCGAAATTCAGTTTAGTGCCGCGAAGGTTGTAGTCAATCTTCGTGCCTTCGTTCTTTTCGATAACTTTCATTTTGCTCCTCCTTATTCTTCAATGTCGCTCTCATCGAGCATGGGATCTGTCATGCCGCCGGAAATACGAACGGCTACCTGAACATGGGTTGCGCTGCCGTCGTGGATCAGTTTGAATCCGTTTCTTGCCCTGTCCGCTACCCTGATATTGCCAAGCAAGCCGCCGCTGTAACCCAGCACATTTACTTCTACGCCGTAATTGATGCTCTCGCGGAGCTGTGCCAAGGCTACCGTGGTTTCCTTGTTATTGAACGGCCACGGCAGGCTGTTCATGGCAAGGTCGAGCGTCTTAAGTTCATCCTGATAGTCGTAATCTTCCTGAATCTGCTTGAACATCGTAATAGCGTGAGCGAGGTTGTTGTCGGAAATGCCGACTTCCTGATTGTTAAAATGCGCCTGATCCTGCAGCGTTCCCTGCTGGATAACCTGTCCTTGCTGGTCTACTACATGATCGACCCAATAACTACGGGGATATGCCATCTTTGCCTTTCCTCCTTTCTTTAAGATTCAATCAACGGGAATGTGAACCGCAGCAAGGCTGAATTGAGGCTTGTCCTCGAAAGGCTAACCGTCTGCTGCCCTGCAAGGTTTCCGTTATTGTCGTAAACTCTTACGGCTGTAATAACATCCGCTGCTCCGCTGGACGGAGCGTTTACGAACACTACAACATCCGTTCCGTTGATCTCCTTGCTGTTGATCGTTCCGTCGCGCCAAGCGGAATTATTAAGCTGATACTGAAAGCGGGCTACGCTGTTCAGAAGCTCTGTCCGTCTGGCGTTCAGGAAGGTTTGCGTGAAAAAAGCCATTTTTGTATATCCTCCTTTCGTTATGCACCGCAGAACTTAACCCCGCTCTGCGCTGGTGTGACTGTATATGTCTGTACGGCTGCTTCGAGTGAAACGGTGTCGCTGCCGCTCAAACCTTTGGTTACTGTTACCGGCACAGTACCGGCGTTTATCATGCCGCTCTCTCCGGGTTCTGAAACATAAGCCTCTGTCTGTCCGCTGATCGCCTCGCCCTGCGCCACCGAATACCCCTTTGTAGAAATATCCGGTATTGTTCCGGCTGCCGCCATACCGCTTTCAGCAGGGCTTATGCCGTATGCCTCAGCTCTGCCGCTTATTTCCTCTATCCCGTCAACGGAATAACCCTTAACGGAAACAACAGGCTTTGTTCCTGCGAAATCCGGCGTATAAATAAAGCCGTCTGGATGCGCTCCAACGGCTATTCCCGGTTTCTCTGTATATCCAAGCGTAGACGGCATCCAATATGTACCGCAGTAAATTGTGCCGCATTCAGGTGTCTGGTATATCCAGCTTTCAATTTTCTTCCTGATCTCAATGGCGTGCCGCACCATGTAGCTTATGCTTTCAAGGTGCGCGGAAAGCCTCTTTGACCGCTCCATACGGTTCCGCAAGTCCTGAATATCATAGTCGCTCGTCGGATTGTCTGTGCTCTCGCTGATGTCAACATGGACCCGAAATGTTCCGGGCGTGCCGTTATACTGGAACCATTCTTCAAGCTCGCTTATTCCTCCGTAGATGGAATCCGCAAGCTCGCTGACTGCGTTCTTCGTACCAGCGTTTGCGTACCATATAAGCGTGTTCTTGATCAGTTTCCTCTTGTATTCAACCGGAAGATCCGTTCCGTAATACTGCGTCCCCATCTCAATGGCAAGCATATCTAAAACGGCATCCGGCATGGACTCAATCTCTGCGTAGACCGCCGTTGAATCCGCATATCCCAGATGTCTCTTTACCGCCTGCGAAATCGCATACGATAAAGACTTGACCTCTGGTCTCTCGGAGAGGTATTCTGGAAGGATTTGTGCAATCTGGCTGTCGTATAATTTAGTCACTCTCTACCCCACCGTAATTCACGGTCACGGTTCCTGTTTTGGCTACCGTGCTTTCATTGACTGCCGTAAATACGGGGGAATTGACTACAACCCGCTTTGCTCCCGCCTCCATGATTTTCTTAATCAGGTAGGATGGGTTAATGTCTCTGCCGATCTTCTCCGTCTGCCAAATGTTATAAGCGGACACAGCCGCTTCAACATCTGCCTGAATGGTAGACACAGCGGAGGTGTCGCTCGCTCCTATGTAATAGGTCAGGTTTATGTTGTAGGTTGCCGTGTTCGGCGCTCCTACAGTTACAACATCCGTCAGCGGTCTGATGTCGTTGTCGTCCAAGTAGTCTTGAACTTTCTGAATCATGGCTGCGCTGGGGAGGCTTCCGTCTGCCATTATGAACTTAACGACTACCTCGCAAGGCTCCGGCGAAGAAACCGCTACATCTCCTACCTCCGAAGAAACATTCTTCGTATGGAAAATATAAGCTCCTGCAGGTCCCGCCGTGGAGTAACTGCCCGGAATAGAGTAAATCCTTTCCTTCAGATTCTCGTCGCTTTCCCTGTCTGCGCCGCCGGAAGTGGCCACTGTATTTGAAACCGTTACGATATAAGGCAAAGTGTTTACTACGGTATTCAATTCGCCAACAGCAAAGCCGTTCCCTGTCAACCCGGCATCTGTGCAGGTCGCAGAAACGGTTACGCTGGTCTGTCCCGGTCTGATCTCCGCATATTCGTCCGTAGCAAAGTAAACATCGTTTCCGTTCGTAACCCTTGTTCCTGCCGGTATCGACACAGCGGAGGCTATCGGATCCGAAATGGAAAACTGAAGGATCGTGACTGCTGCCGTCGCCTCAATCCTTGTTACGCCTCGCATGGCTGCGAGGTTATCAAGAAAGTCTCCCGTTGCGTATGTAAGGAAACTTTGCTTTCCTGCGTAGTCTGCGTATTGCATCGCCTGATATATCTGCACCGCGCTGGCGTACATAATAAGGCGGTAAGGGTTAGCCTGAGCCAGCGATATCTTCTCCCCGGTAAGTTCCTCGTACTTTGCCAGAAAGTCGTCTATCATCTGTGTAAGGACTTCGTCTATCGTGGTATCTTCGATAAAGCTGATGTCCGGGAAATTATCTGTGTTAAATGTGGTCATACACTCATCCTCCTGCCTTTACGAAATATATGTGAGGCACAAGCTGGCCGTCTGTGTCCCCGGTAAAATCAACCGAGGAAACTTCAACTCTCGGCTCGTATCTCTCTACCTTTTCAATGATTTCAAGGGAAAGCATATTCTTCGCAACATCAAGCGGATAGCCTACTGTCTGCTCGTAGTCTATGCCGAGCTCCCTATCGAGCGGCTGGCTCCCTGCGCGGATGGCGAGCAATGTTTCAAGGCACAGCTTTATGTCCTCGAACTCATCCGGGGCAAATCCCTCTGAATCTCCGTCTACATATAGGTTCATGCTCATCCCTCCTTATTTGTATTCTGAAAGGGTAAGTGTAAGGTGCGCTGCAAGGAGCTTTCCGTTGTCTATGATCTCGCCCCAAGTCTCACTAACGCTTTCCACAGCCCATTCGTTTTTTCCTACCTTTTTTCCACCAATAACAAGGGGATAGTGCTTTCCTTTTTCAACCGCCTTCTCCAGCTTTTCAATGGTCTTTCTGGGCTTTACCCCGTGCATAGCCGATACGAAAATCTGAAGGGTTACTTTCTGCTGCCCGGGTCCCAAGAACTCAGACACAGGCTTTTTCCCTATGATCTCATGCTGCGCCCATCTGCCGGAGACAGTCCGCTGCATATTGTCAAAGGTAAGCACCTTTTTGCTGCTAACCTCGAATATGATCAATTTTCCTAAATTGCCTATCTGTGCCATGCGCATCAACTCCTTATATTGTGTGCGGCAATCCGAGCTGATCCTCTATCCTCTCGATCCGCTTAAGAATATTCTTGAAAGTCTCCTGTCCGTAAGAACATTTAAGCGTAAGGTCGTCCGCGTCAATAACAAGCGTCGGTGCTTTTATCTCGCTTTCTGAATCAAGGGTCATACTCGCTCCGGTGTCGCTTATGATCTCAATCATTGCCGCAGCCTGCATACCGATCTCGTTATCGCTGTTCAGCTCTATCTTGTCCGCAGCCTTAACCTCTGCTTTTTCGGAAGTGATCTTAAGATAAACATCCGGCTCTGCGTCCTCATCCTCTGAATCTCCGCTCCCGACCGTTACCTCTGAACCCATGAGGCTTGCTTTACCCTTAAGGTTAAGCGAAGCCCCGCCGCCTAAAAGGGTTACGGATCCGGCTGAAAGTCTGTAAGCTCCGCTCCTGCAGATAACATACGCCCCGCCGCCGAAGTCTTTTCTATACCCCGTATTTGCTTTAGGCTGCATGCCGCCGCCGTAATATGTCCCAAGGACAAAGCCCTTGCTGCTCCCGTTCTCCATGTGCATCGTAAGTACCCTGTCGCCTACTGTCGGCATGAAATACTCCTGATTCATGGTAATCATGGGAAGCTGAAGGGAGGCGTTCCCCTCGTCCTCGTATAACACCTGCATTTTCCCTGTGTTCGGGAAAACCTGTGTTACCTTGCCTACTCTCATTCTCATAAGCTACGCCTCCGGTATCGTGAATGTTTCCCCCGGCCATATCCAGTGACCGTTATCGCTGGACTTCTTGCCGTGCGATTTTGCCGTGGACTCGATAAGGTCAGCGTTTGCATCGTAAATAATGTTGTACTTCGTGCCGGTTCCGTAGAACTTTCGGGAAATGCCCCAGAGGGTATCTCCTGAAACTACGGTGTAGGTCTGTCCGCCTGATGCCGCCGAAGGTGCGGGAGCTGTTACCTTGATCGCCGTTTGTACCTTGTGAAGCGTAAGCGCCATCGTATAGCCCTTGCTTCCTACGCTGTGCTTTACCTTATCCACATAATATTTGCCGTCAATTCTGCCAAAGCCTGAAATCTGAACGCATTGTGAGGCTACTATGCCGGAACGAGCCTTAATGGTAATCTCCATCGTTTCTACGCTGCGGTTTGCCTGATTGACTTTTGCTGCCGCCTGCAGCTCCGCATCATAACGGCTGGAGGCTTGCGTATTCAGGGAATACATCCTCCCCTGCGCCCCCATGGTTACATTGATCGGGTCCTCGGTATCTGGATCCGTGTAGTTAAGGTTTACTCCGGTATAGGTTCCCTCAATGGTTGTGTTATACGACCACTTCTCCATGTCCTTTTCAGAAAGACTGGCAACCGTGCCTTTTTCCTCATAAGCCACAATGTCGAATATAACGAGCTTGTGGTTATAAACCTTTAAGGCAAGCCCGTATTTATCGCAGAGCTGGTACAGAAAAGCGCTGTTCGTCTGCTGGTTCTGTTCAATCTCCGCTATCTGAATGGCTGGCGCATCGTAGTAAAGAGCCACACCTGCCGCCTGCGCTATCTGGGAGGCGATCTGTTCAATGGTTGCCTTTTCCCAAGTGTGCGTTACCGGAAGGCTCTTGAAGTCGTCCATAGCGGGCACACTCACGCCGCCCAAGACACAGTTTGTCGGCTTTCCTGAAAAGGAGATATCATCGAGAACAAAGGTTCCGCAATTAAAGGATTTAAGGTTTTCCCACTCGCTGGCTTTGATCTTCGCTCCAATGTCCGCTCCCCGAACGGGCATAAGGGAGCCCATCCATTCTTTTCCTATATCGTGCATCGTAATCGACACAGAATCGGATTGCCCGCTGGCTACATCCGTATAGTCGAAGGCTGTTATCTGGTTTTCAATCTTGCTGCCGAGGGAGGCGTTCGCCTTTCCTACAGTCTTAACGCTTGTCTGTGTGCTCGTGGTCGTCTGGCTCTGTCCGGGAATGGTTAAAACCTCGCCCGGCCATATCCAATGTCCATGATCGCTTGATATTTTTCCGTGGGCTTTCGCCGTGGACTCTATTGTGTCAACATTCGCGTCGTATATGATCGTGTACTTTGTGCCGCTTCCGTAATACTTTTTTGCAATGTTCCACAGGCAATCTCCCCTGACTACCGTATAGGTCGAACTGCCTCCGGAGCTGGTGCTTGATACGGTCTCTGTTACCGTCTGTTTAGCGGTTCCATCGTATGTAATTCCGATCTTTATCTGGCGCGGTAATGCCATGCTACTGCCTCCATTCCGGGAGGGTGCTTTCCTCCTCTGGTAAATCCTCAATGGTTAAATAAATGCCTGCCGGAAATATGAAATAATCAATATACTTCTGGTTATTCGCCATAAGGAAAGAGGTGTAGGATTCCGAGCCGTACACCTCTTTCGCTATCTTATCCCATATATCTCCGGAGACGGTCTTGTATAAGCTCGCCACACTCTGCCTCCTTATGCGAATGAAACTCTCCGCTTACCTGAAAGGTAAGTTTCCATCATCTCGTTAAATTCTTCCTGCGACATCCGCAGAGCGTCGTCAAGGTCTTGTCTGCTCGGCGCTTCTCCGTAGAACTGAAGCGTAGGGCTGTACTCAACCGACACAGTATTCTGCTGTGTAGCGCCGCCAAGATCGAACCTGTCAGCGAGGCTCTCCATACCGAGTAACCGTCCTGCCTGCTCCCAAAGGGACACAGCCCTTGTGCTGCCGTCAAGAGGGATAACCGCCTCGGGTCCTCTTTCTGCAAGCCACGAAAGTTCCTCGTTCTGGATAATGCCGCCGTTTGCGTTGTGATCTACATTCGGGTGCGCTGCGTTCCAAGCGTCAATATAAGTGTTGCTGTACGGTCCCGTAAGGTTGCCGTTTGCGTCGTAAGGGGATCCCGATGCGTTGATCTGGCTCTGTAAACCGCTTGCCCAGTTCTGGTTCTTAATGAACGGGTTGAGGGTTACGCCTACATTCGCCTCGATGCTGAATCCCGGAGCAAAGCTCTGGTTGAGCAAATCCTGTGTATCGCTTGCCGCCTGCTGCGCTGCCGTCTGCGCTTCCTGATATGAATATCCGGTAAAGCCCTCGTAATAATCGTCCACCCAGTCTCTTATAAGAGCGTACTGATCATCTCCCATAACCGTGTTTGCCATATCTGCGTACAATCCGGCTATGTCTCCCGCGTCTCCCCAGCCTAAAAGGTTGTCGCCCCGCCTTGCGGTCATGCCCTGCAGCGTTGCCAAGTCCTCGCGAACCGCTGCGAGTTCCGCCTGAACCTCAGGCGATAAGCTGTCCCATTGCTCCGTAAGAGCGTTGATCTCTGCGATCTGGTCAGCCATACCCTCGAGAAGTTCCTCGACTGCTTGCTTATCTGCTTTAGACGGTCCCGCCTGTTCCATCTCCTGAACAAGCGCATCCCACATGATTGCCGGTCTTTCTTCCCAATCCCATTTATAGGATTCTTGACTGTACTCGGAAAGAACCGAAGCAAGCGCATCTTGATACTGCTGAATCTCGTCTCCGTATGCGTCGTAAATTGAGTTAAGCTGGAATCTTAAAGCCCGAAGGTTCGTGGCTGCTATTCCGCTCGTCATTTCGTTAGCCGCCTGCTGGCTTGCCGCTGCGTACTGCTCATCCGTCAAGTAGCCGCCTTCGTGCGCTGCATTGATCGAAGCCTGATTGTGCTGATAGCTTTCTCTATATGTGTCGGACACATCGTTGGCCGCCTGCTGTAATTCTGCTTGCAGGTTCTGGAATGTGTCAGAATCAAGGTTCGCTCCGCTAAACTCAAGCCCGATAGAAGAAAGGACTGCGTCATATTCTCCGAGGGCTAAAGCCTGCTGAATCTCGGCCATCTGCTGCTGAATCTGTCGGATCTTCTCTACCTCGTCGATTTCAAGAAGTCCGTCGTTGAAGGCTTCCGTAACCGCCTCGTTAAGCTGCTTGCCGAGCTCCTGCAGTTCGTCGTACTTATCTGAATAGAAAAGGTCAATCTGGGAAACGATGTTGCTCTGTTCCAGATCGTCCGTATCGAACACAGCCGAAAGGTTTAGGGACACAGCGTGTCTGCCCTGAAGGGCGTAGTTCTGCGCCGCATCTACATAGTCCTGAATCGCCTGCTTATAGCTTTCCTGATCGTCTGCGTCAAGCTCCATGCCGATTGAGACCATCCAATTCATCCGGTTAAGGGTGTCTACGGTGTCGTCTATGGTTTGCTTGTACTCGTCAAGGTCGCTAAACGCCGACAAGGCTTCTTTAAGCTGTCCGAGGTTATCGGTTGCCGTTATGTACTCCGCTACTTTCTGGAGCTCCTCCATGGAAAGAGCAAGGTTTCCGAAGTGCTTTTCAAGGCTGTTATCAATAAGAGCTCTTTCGTGCTGCTTATATGCAACGATAGCCGTCGTAAGTGCCGCTATGGCTGCTGCTACTCCAAGGATAACCCAGCCTGCGGGTCCCATGCTTGCCAATTTCATAATCGAAGTAATAAGGTGGGAGGCGTTGCTGGCTATCTTGTATGCCGCCATCGCCGCGCCTATGCCTGCAAGGATGGATATAATTCCCCTGCCGTGCTTTATGATCCATTTTCCCGTATTCAAGCCCGCATCGAATACCGGCTTTGCGTACTGGGTAAACTTCCGCTTTAAGGTCGGGAAGGCTTCGCTGCCCTTCCTGAAGGCAGAAGGAATCTTCCCGGCTATCGTTCCGGCAAACTCCGTTACCTTCTGAACAATGTCTCGGAGCTCTCCGTTAAACTGATAATAAAGCTCAATCCCTGCGTCTGAAACGGTGTCTTTCAGGATCGTTACATCGCCCTGCAGGTTATCAAGCCTAATTTTTGACATCTGTTCCGCTGCGCCCTCTGCGTTATAAATCGCATCGGTAAGCTGTAAAAACTCATCGTCGGTACTGTTTGCGATAGCGAGCAATCCGGACATACCTCTCTGCCCGCCTAACTCTGCAGCGTAAAACGCTTCCTCTGCTGCCGTAAGGTCGCCAAGGCTTGACTGTACTTCCTCTATCTGGTCGTCCGTAAGCCCTGCCAGATCCATAAGCGCCTGTTGCATCTTCTCGGTGTCTGCCCCATCTGCGAAGTTCTGGCGCAACGTCTGCATGATCTCTAATAGGGAATACATCCTTCCCTCGTCGTTTGTCAGAGACAACCCTAATGCGTCCATAGCGTCCTGACTTTCCTTTGTCGGTTTCGCCATACGGGTAAGCATATTCCTTAAAGCCGTACCTGCGAGAGATCCCTTAATACCGCTGGAAGCCATAAGACCGATAGCAATGGTTAAATCTTCCATGCTGTACTCCAAGGCTCCGGCTACCGGCGCGGCGTACTTAAAGGACTCTCCCATAAGCTCAACGTTCGTATTACTGTTCATGGCTGCCTGAGCCATAATATCGGCAAAATGGGTTGACTGCTCTGCCGTTTCTCCCATCGCCGTAAGGGAATCGGTTACGATATCTGAAACCATAGCCAGATCTTCCCCGGACGCCGCCGCAAGGGCGATAACGCCGTCAAGACCGGCTATCATCTGGTTTGCTTTCCAGCCCGCCATTCCCATGTATTCCATAGCGGAGCCTACTTCGGTAGCCGAAAAGACCGTATTCTTTGCTACCTCTCTTGCCTTTTCGGAAAGCTCGACCATCTCCTGTGCGGTTGCTCCGCTGATGGACTGAACCGTGCTCATCTCCGCTTCAAAGTCTGATCCTAACTTAATGGCAGCAGCCGTTACCGCACCAACGGCTACGGCTGCCACTCCTGCTGCGGTGGCGATTGCGTGAAAGCAAGTTTTACCCACCCGCATAACCTTATCAAATCCCTTGTCCAGCTCCTTGAAAGCGCCGTCAATGTTCGTCATGGTAGCCTTAAAGCCTTTCATGCTCGCACTGGCAGAGGTCAGGGCAACATCGTAGGACTTATCTACTATACCGGCTATTCTTATTGCCAGCTTGTATTCTTTTCCGTTCGTTGCCAATTTCCGACACCTCCTTTATCGTTTCAAGTAATTCTGAAATAGGCATTGCAGAAAAGTAGTCCATACCCGTCTGCAATGCCATTGATAGTTGAATAATGATGCGTCGCATCGCCTTAACATCCGAAGGCTTTACTCCGCTCCGAATAAAAAACCCATAACACGGTTCTTTACCTTGATAGCCTGTTTCGGGGGCAGATCCGTGAAGAACTCAATAGGCATCTTCGTTGCCTTGCTGGCAAGGACACAGGCGTACTCCAAGGAAACCTCGGGCATAACCTGAATACCTGTTGCGGTTCTATCCATGTACTTATTTACTGCGATCATGTCTGCGGCGGACAAATCCTCTAACCCGGAAAGGTCGATCTCCGTGTACTCCTTGCCCTCGAACTTATAAGGCTTTTTGAATTTAAGGATCAGGCTATCCTCATCCTCGTCCTCTGCCGCCTCATCCGCTTTGGGTGCAGTATCTTCGGAAATAGAGGCAGCCATGCTGGCTGCCTCCTGCTCTTTGATCATATCTTTCTTATCTTCCATCAGCTATATGCCCTCACTTTCTCCAGAAGGTCTTTTCCGTTTACCGTAAATACGGTGTTCAGCTTGTCGTATTCGAGCTTCGTCTCGCCGTCAATCTCGATCAGAATGTAGAGAAGCTCAAGCGTTACGCTTGCGTTCATCTGCTTTCCGAGTTCAAGGGTTCCGGGCTGGAAGTTCTTAAGGCGGCCTCTCTCCACTACGCGCATCTGCTTATAGTCAAGGGAACCTGTGCTCTTTACGGTGTGCTGCTCCGATGCCCTGAAGGTCAGGTCTACCGGCTCGCTGGGATTCATGATGCTGAAAATGTCCGTGTCCAGAATACGGAACGGGATTTCCTGCGCCATGGAAGAATAGAAACCGGGGATTCCGGTCTCGTATGTTCCAAGGATGCCAGCGCCGCCGATTTCCTCGGTAATAGCGTCGAAGTTCGGGAGCTGGATCTGTCCGGTAGTACCGATCAGTACATTGCCGTTGTTGTATGCGTTGAAGTTATTGATAACCTCGGGGATATTTCCGATTGCGCTCATTCTTATTCACCTCCTAATGCCGCTTCGATCATGCTGGGATCGAACTCTAAAATGTTCAGGATGTCCTCCGCAGGGGTATAGGGTGCGAGGTACTGTCTGAATACAATCTTACCGTCAATAACATTGCCGATAGGGTTGTCGTCCTTGCTATATACCATGCGAAGTCCGGCACACTTGCCCGTGGAAACAAGGCTGTTCGCTCTTACATTCTCTGAATCGACAATGCTCTCGATCAGTCTGTAATTTGCGGGGTTATCAACCTTTTCCATGTAGGTGGTAATAAAGCTGTTGCCCCACCAAGAGAAGAATCTCCTGCAAGCGATCCAGCGGTCTTTCGGATCCGTGGTATCGGGATAAGCTGCGGTGTTATTGCCCCATGCTTTCCAGCCGTTTAAGTTAAGAGCGGTAACTACGCCTACTCCGTTAAGCTCGTTTGCCTGCGGCTGATCCAGAAGCACCTCGGTTCCGTCTGCAAGCACAGCCGCGCTGATGCGGATCGCTCTGTTGGAAGGGGAAACGCTGGGCACATTATCGTTGCTCGCGTCGGTGTAGCAAGCCATAGCTGCGTAGATAGCGGAAAACGCCATCTTCTTGCCTGCGTACTTAACCTGCGGCCATAAGCAGATCATGTGCTCCTGCGCAAAACCGCTGTCGAGCTTTTTCTGTGCAACATCGGTGTACTTCGTCGCTCCGCTTGAGGTACAGTCGATATCTACGACACACTCTGCCTTGAAAAGCCCGCTGATGCCGTCGCACTTCTCCGCAAGCGCAAGCCCAACAGCCGGAATATGAGACCAGCCGGGTGCAAGCAAAAGCGAAGGGGTAAGCGAGAACTGCGGATAAACCTTATCCACAAGCTGAATACCGGTATAAACACCGGTGCTGGAATTGATCGCGCCTACTACATCCGAAGCGGTAACGCCTGAAGGCTTTAACTTGCCACCGCTGTCTACGGTGATCGTGGTAACGCCGGAGGTAATAACGGTAATAATAACCTTGCCCTCCTCGTCGTATTCAAGCGTATAATCGGTGTCCTTTACGAGAGCGGTGCTGCCGTTCTTAAGAACAAGGCTGCTCGCAATAACGCCGACCTCGTTGATCTTCGCCTGTCCGTTTGCAACGGTAAGACTGGTAGTGGTCAGGGCTTCCTTGTGCGCTGCCTTTGCGGGGTCAAGCACATTGCAGAATACTACGGGTCCTACTCCAAACGCCTTGAAGAAAGCGTCCATAGCCTGACACAGCGTGTAGCTGTCGTAGTCCTCGGAATAGCCGAGAGCCTCTACCGCCTCTGCGTAGGTGTTGCAGAGGAATAACTTGTTTGATGCGTTCGCGGGGTCTGCCGCAAGGTTGATAGGTGCAGTACCGAATACGACGGGCACACCCGCCTCGTTAGCGACCGGGGTAGGAACGCTTGTAGGATTCTCCTGAATCCGGATTCCATGTAAGTATGGCATTCTTTTTTACCTCCTTTGGTATTTGTTAGCTGTCTGCTTGTAGATCGTACTCAGTACGCTCTGTTCTTTGCGTAGCTCTTTGACCGCCTCGGGCATCTCGTCAATCTGAACGAAAAGCCTTTCCATCATCGGAAATTCGGCAACGCATTTCTGTGTCCTTTCCGGCAGAACGCCGTTCTCAAACACAGCCGAGTGCCTTACAACTCCGGTGATAGTGGGTCCGAGATACACAAGGTTGCTCTTTTTCTCCTGCTTCTTTTCTGCAGGAGCTTCGGTCTTAACCTCTGCCGCCTCTACAGCCTCAGCCTTAACCTCTGCTTTGTTCTTTGAACTCATGCGTATTCGTCCTCCCTTCTTATCGCCGCAATGTAGAAACTGATGCTGCAGGCTCCGAAATAGAACGGATAATAGTTATCCTCCTGCGCTGCCCAGTGAAATTCTCCGGTGTATGCGGCTTTATTTTTTAAGTTCGGGTTTTCGTGAAACCTCTCGTAAATCTTCTGAATAATGTTCAAGATGTCTCTGTGTCCCTGCGCTTTCAGATCATCATCGAAGATTCCGGCAATAATAACGAGGTTCACTTTGTTGTTGCTATCCCGCGTTCCGTCGTCGTCTCCCGTGCTCAACCGTACAATCAAATAAGGGACGGGATCTTCCTCCTCGTCCGTTTCATTGATCGGTATATGCTGCGGAAAGACATTGAGCGGTATGCGGTCGCCTGCCGGGGTCTTGTAGGCGTAGTCCTTGAATAACTCCTTGAACTCCTCCACAAGTAAATCCTGCAATTCAAGCGGTGTCATTGCTTTCCTCCTTACTACAAGAATCTTTCAATCTGTACCTGAATGTTACGCATCAGAAGATCGTACATATCAGGGTCAATGCTTTTCTTGAACACTATTTCTTCCGCTTTCGGCTTTGATGTAGCGTATAACGACCGAATGGCTTCCTTTTCGGGCTTGCCTTTCATGTGGGTTCCGGGCACACGCTCTGCTATTGCAAGGTGTCCGCTGTGATATTGAACAACGAAGGCTTTGTGCTTGTCGGTTCCGGTGCTCTGCGCCGATAACCTTTTAAGCCTGCTGCTCTTTAACTGTTTTGCCTTGATCCAGCTCGGCGCCCCCTTGCTTCCGGGGTAATAGGTGCGATCGTTCATCTTGTAATCGTACAGCTCTGAAGGCTTGTCTCTTACCTCAATGATCGCCGCAAGGTTGCCGATCTTCGCTTTTTTAATGGTATTGACCGCCCTATAAGGACGCATACCGCCTTGCTGTCTGGCGTATCTCTGCCCTGCCCCTTTCGCCATCCGCTTCTCTACTTCCTTTGCGGATTCGTTGATTGCTGCTCGCAATACATATTTGGACTTGTCCTTTGCTTTTCCGAGGGCGGCTTCTATTTCCTCGAGGCCGTCCATATTTATCAAATAATGGATCATGCCGTTGTCTTGTTCGCCTCCAATGAAAGAGAATAGATCCCATCCTCGTCAATAGCGTCTGAAATAATGTAGACCTTGCCGTCAAGGGTCAGCGTGCGTCCGACTGCCGGTAAAGCTCCGAACTCGTCCGCAAGTACATAGATCAAGAGCTCTTTCAAATAAACGCCGTCTGCGTACAGACTACGCTTATACTGATATCGCTTCTCTCTGTCGATCATCTCGTTGTTATCAAACATGACCGTCATTTTCCTGCCGTTTACGGTGTGCTCATCCGGGAACTCGTCAAGGTTCATAAACACCGTCCGGTTGTCTTTTGCAATCTGATCCTTAAATGCTGACATAGGCACTACTTCCTTCTTTGTTTAGTCTTTGGAACTTTGCCCACAAGGTCGTCGCCGTCCGTCTCGCTTCCGGAGGATGCCTGCCCGGTTCTGCCCGGCTCTGCGGTTTTAGGCGCAGCCTTTACCGCTTCAGGCTCCGGTTCTTCTCCATCCGTCCACTTTGCCGTTCCGGCTTCAATCCAAGCGGCTACCATATCCGCATCGTTTACGGGAAGCTCCTCCCCGATCTTATACTGATGGGAATGGTAAAGTATGGGATAAAGGGCGACGAGGGTGTTGCCCTCGCCGCTATTTGCGTTACTCATAAGCGCCTCCTTATCCGAGCAGCTTTACAAGGATAACCGTGTCAGATGCTCCTGCTGCCGCTGCTGCGTAGCCAGCGGGGGTGTTGCTGGTAGCGGTTCCGGTAATGCCGGAGCCGTCCCAGTAAACTGCTGCGCCCTGTGCGATTGCGGCGTTGCTGCTTTTCGGCATCTCATATACGCCGCTTACATGAAGGCTGCCGGTCTCGCCTACGTCGATATCCGTTCCGGCAACACCGATCATGCCTGAAAGGGCAACGATAGTATTCGCGGGAATCTTCGTTGCGCCCGTTGCGTTATTCGTGAAATCGAGGGTCTCGCCTCTCTGCCAATATGTCGCTTTAGCCATTGTTCTCTACCTCCTTAACTCATGATAAAGGGCTGTCAATCTGAACGCCCGGATTCTTGATAGCGCCGCGGAAGTCCATAACGCTGATGCCCCAGTCAAGGTAAATATCCCAAACAAAGCCAAGCTGCCCGGCAACTTCCATTCTGCGGATAGTCGGGATCTCCTGTCCGTTAAGGTAATCAACCTCGATAAAGTCGGTGTCCTCGCTTGCGCCAAGCAGGAACCAAGGCATTGTGTTGCCAAAACCGCCGCAAAGTACATTGATCGTGGGTTCCTCTACGATCTCGATCTGGTTAGCGTAACGGTACAGAGGGTTTACTGCCTGCGTGTTGCCGCTGGTGTTGATGGTAGGGCTGTTGAACAAGGTGTAGAAATCAAACGCCAAGCCAACAGGAACAACCAGCTTTGCAGGGCGAACGATAATAGCTTCGCCAAACTGATCGTTCTGGGTCTGCAGCGCCATGATCATCGCCTGCATAGCCGCCTGTGTAACGCCGGTTCCGGTCGCAAGCACATTCTTGTGGTTAGCGTGGAACAGGGCTACTCCGTCATAAATAGCAGGGTTGTTTACAAGGATGCTGTAAACCTGCTTATTGATGGTCTTTCTTGCGCTCGCTGCGTACTTCGCAGGGATTCTGGTAACGATGTCGATATCGTCGTTAATGAAAGCCTGACGGGTAAGAGTGAACTGGCGGCCGTAAGTCTTAAGCTGTCTGGTAGGCAGTTTCTCATCGCCCCATACATCGTGCTTCAGCTCGCTTCCTTCAGGAACTTCCAAGAACTCGCCAACGGGACCAGCAAGGTACTTGTTATCGGCGATCTTGAAGTCTTTCAAGGTTCCCTTTTTGGTGATGCGGTCGAAGGTTACGGCAACCTGCTTGTGTCCCTCGACATAAGCCTTGTTGATGGCGTTGTCAAGGATTGCGGGGAAGGCTGCGGTAGGGTTGAAGAACTGTCTCTGCGCCATGGTGAACAGCTCATCGCTGTTGCGGCGGGTAAGACCGCTCTGTCCCTCGCTTGCGGCGCACTCAATGTAGAGGTCTCTTAAGGAAAGCCCCTGCAACTCTCTTGCGCCGTCTGCGGGATGCTCAACTGTGATTCCTGCTCTCATAAGGAGCGCATCGGAAGCCGCCTCCCTGAACTTGTCCGCACCGTCCATGGTGACCTCTGCGGTTCCGCTCTGTCTGATGGGTGCGCCGTCTTTCATGAGCTTTTCCATAACCGCCTTTCTGGTGGCATCTACGGAAGTACCGTTGTCGATGTACTCTCTCGCCTCTACGCCGAAATAAGTACAAATCGCCTCGATCTCCCTGATGCGGGAACGCTCCGCGCTGCGTTCTGCTTCGCGTACAGCGTTCAAGTCCTCTGCCTGCTCAGGCTGTGCCTGTGCTGCAGCGGATGCCTGCGCCTGTCGCTCCGCTTCCTGCTGTGCGTCGAATTTGACGACTTGTTGGCTGCAACATCCTCCCATACCTCAACCGTATAGCCAACCGAAACGCCCTTAAGCGTGCCGCTGGCTACTTTCTGGAAGATGGCGTCTGATTCTGCGTCCTCGTCGAACTCAATCTCTGCCGTTCCTCTGTTCCCCTCGACATTTGCCGAAAGGATTTTACCGATAACCTTATCCCGGTTATGGTTATAAAGGACACAGCCGATGGAATTGAGCCGGGTTAGATCAACTGCTCCCTCTGAATGGGAAAGAATCTCTGTTCCCCACCATCGGTCGTACGGTTCTTCGGAGCTGAAGGAAAGCATGAACTTCCGCTCGTTCCCTTCGACCGCCCTTATAGAGCAATCCGCAAGGCAACGCTGGAGGGTTCCGCTCCGCCCCTTGTCTCTATTCTTCATTTTCTCGTCCATCCGTTTCCTCCTTATCCTTAACGCCGAATATGTAGGACTCAATATCTATGCCCTTTTCTTTGGCGTATTCGCAAACCTCCGCTATATCGTCAACCTGATCTCGCCAGTCCCTGCCGCTCTCGGCTGCGATTTGCTTAAAGGTCTTTTGCCCGGTCTGAAGGGCTGTCTTGTTGGCGTTCGACTCCTTCTGCGGATCAATCCAAGGTCTCGGCTCCTGCGTCCAGTCGTGCGCAAGGTAGCGTTCCTTTTCTTCCCAGAATCTGGGAATTGAAACCGCCCCGGAAAGCACCGCCGAAATAACGAAAGTCTCATATATCTCATCGAGAACTTCCATAAGGAGCTCTTTTTCCTCGCCGTAGGTCAGATCGTCCTCAATCATGCCCTGTCTTGCAGAGGAATAATTCGCCTCGCTCATGTCCCGGCTGGTAGCCTCGTAACTGATGCCCTGTCCTGCTCCAATAAGACGCTGCTGCAGCTTCGTGAAGCTGGTAGCGTCCGCACCTTGTCCGGCGGGGTTTACTACCTGAATCTCATCCCCTACATTCAATTCCTTTATCATGCCCGGGGAAAGGAGCTTGCCGTCGTAGGAAACCTTGTCTCCTGCCGTCGTAGATCCGTTCTGTCGCCCTATTCCCATCTGGGGAACGCCTCTCTTAATGAATACAGAGAGACAGGCTTCTATTCGCTCCTTAACGGACACAGCCATCATGAACTCGTTTACATCCCTAACCCTCGGAATGGTCGCCGCCATATCGCTCATCTCCCGGAGCTGCGTCGGTCTTTTCTTCGTGAAGTAGAAAATAACATCCTTTTCCTCAACATAGACCGGCTCTCTCATGCCGTAGCCGTCTATGTCATACTGCTTTATGAAGTAGCCGACCGGGCGGTTAAAGGAATTGTATTCAATGCCGCCTACAACCTTATTGCCTGCCTTTTTCGGGTTCGTAGTGCTTCCATCCAGCTCGTCAACCTCTATCATCTGGAGCTTAAACGGAATAAAGCCGTCGCTGGTGTACCTCTTTACGAAAAGGATCCCGCCGTCAATCTTCTTGCGCTCGACCGCCATCCTTATGATCTGATTCAGGCTCTGGGTTCCGGTTACATCGCAATTCCTTTTCTTGCACCACCGTTTCCACGCCCTCTCAATCTCTTTGTTAAGCTCCGGTTCCTCGGTCTTTGCCTGAATGGAAAAGCCGCTCCCGACTACATTCCGCTTGAAAGCTCCTACTACGGAGTTCATAATGTCGGAATTTCTTTCAAGGTCTCTCGCCCTTGCTTTTACCTCATCCCTGCTGTAACGGTCCGTAAGCTCTGCGCTCTGGTTTCCCACTCGCCAGTTCTGATTCGGGCGGTCGTAGTTTCCGGCATCGTAATTCTTCAGGGCTTCGTATGCCTGTCGGTACGCTTCCCTGCGGTAAGCCGCTTCAGGGGAAAACGCAGCGACTATGCTGTCAATCAATCCCATGCCTTTACCTCCCATCAAAGACCGCTACATAGCAATCATCAAGCAAGCCCGTTGTGTTCTCGGCTGCTACCTGAGCCATGAGGTCGTTTCTCATTGCATATAGTTGTTTCAGGTCTGCTCTTGTGAGCGATCTGGAACCTATCTTGTAGGACTGGCCGCCTACGGTAACGGCGTAGATCGCCGCGTTTACTGCATCAAGCATTCCCTGTGTAGTTGCGGGAATAGTATTAGTTTCCTCCGCCATAGCCGCCTCCTTTCTGTCCTATCCAGTTATCGTGTACCTTTATCCATTGCTCCTCCTGCGTCTCCGGCTCCTGAACGGGATTCTGCCTGTCCGGCACATCCTCTGTCTGAAGGTGCAAAGTACGAACACCGAGGATGTCTGCCGCCGCAAGGGCGTAAACCTCGGTATCGAGGTAATGGTTATCTGCGTGGCTGTGCTTTACCTGCCACTCCTGCCTTACTACGCCGTTCTTCTTAACATTGACCTTATGCTCTGCCGTAACCTGCGTAGCGTATTCCTCATCGCAATCCTCGGCTACCATCCAGCTTCCTTTGCCGTTCGGTTTCTGCATACGCCCGGCGATCATGTCCTTATATTTACCGCCGTCTACAAGCACAAGGGTCATACCGTTTGCGCTGCTGCCCTCTCGGTTGATCTTCGATAGCTTGTAGTGAGACAGTTGTGCGTGGCTGGAACCTTTAACCGGCAAAGCCCAATCTGAGTGAAGTACGCAAAAGTCGTACACCATATCCGTCTGGTCGCCGGAATCCACCAGACACAGCCGAACGATGAAAGGCACACCATCCTCGGTGCAATATTCAAGGTTCATAACCCTGTCTATTTCCTCGAATGAAAGAGCCTGCCCATGTGCTATGTTCTGGCTGGTAAGGAAATCTCCCCACGCCCTAATCGTCCAATAAAGCGAAGACTCCTGAACATCTACGCCGCCGGTTATCATCTTCGCCCAAGGTGGAACAATCGGGGAGGGAAGGTCTGTTCTTCTCTCCATGACAAGCTCTGCGCTGGTCTTAAGTTTGGTATCTTCCCAAGGCTCCGCAAGCCATGAATTTACAAAGTTCTGAAATTCTTCCGGATCATCTTTGGAGCTTAAGAACTCTTTTGCTATCTGTGACCATCGTACAAACGGCGAATATAGCGTATTGATCCAGAAGGCTACTTTCCTTGCGTACTTCGTGTTATGCCGAACGGTGCGCCACTCACCAAGCCGGAGCATTGTATGTTTATCGTTGTCGGTTATAACGCCACCGCATTTCTGACACACATACGCTGCAAGCTCCGCTCTGTCTGCGTAGCTCATGCCTTCCTCTTTCGGAAAGCGAATGTTCGAGAACACGAACTCTATGTACTCTCCGCAATGCGGGCAAGGTACGAAGTAATGTTTTTCAATGTCCGCGCCTTCCTTCGCCTGCCATATATGGCCGGTCTTAATGGTCGGCGTTGAAGTGATATAGATCTTCCGGTTATGAAAGGTCTTTGTCCTCTCTCGTGCGAGCTTAATCGGATCCGCTTCCTTATTGCTGGCTCCCGGGTACTTGTCTACCTCGTCCATCATCAGAAAGCGGATCGGTTTGCTGGCAAGTCCTGAAGGGGAGTTGCTTCCCACAAGTGAAAGGTACATCCCCTCAAATTGAAGTTCCAAGAGGGAGGAGTTCTCGTCGAACTTCTTTTTTATTTCCGGGGTCGCCTTAAGCATGGGCTGTAAGCGGTTCTCGGAAATGGACTTTGCCAGCGTATCTGTCGGATAAACTATCATCGTCGGCGCTGGGTCCTGCATAACGATGTAGCCGATCATGTTCTGCAATGCTTCCGTGCCGCCTATCTGCGTCGGTTTGCAGAATATAATTTCCTCGGTTTCGTAATTATTAAATTCATCCATAACCCCTACAAGATACGGGGTTACGCTGTTTCGCCAAGCTCCCGGCATTGCTGCCGATTTAGCATCAAGGATTCTGTACTCCTCCGCCCACTCTGAAACGGATAACTGCTCCGGCGGGCATAAGAGCTGCAGGGCTTCCCTCTGATACTCCTTGACCGTATATTTATTTCTGGGCATTCTTCGGCGGCCTGCCCCTCTTTTTAGGTTTGGTTACATCTTCAGGCTCCGCTTTTTCCACCACCGCCCGTGAAACGAAATCAGAAAGGAGCTTCTTAACTTCCTTCTGCAGCTCGTTTTCAATCTCCCGGACTTCTACCGGGTCAACAAATCCCGACAAGCGCCCTGCCATTTTGCCGGGAATGGAAAGAGCGAAGTTCTTAAAAACAATGAAAAAGCGGCTATAATCCGCTTTTACTTCCTCGACCGATATGTAATTTCCCTGCGCGATCTCTGTGCGCAGTCGGTGCAATTCCCCCTGTGATTCTTTCAGGGCAACATCGGCGCGGAGCTTCTGTTCCTTTAGCTCTGCTTCTTTATCCGAACGCTCCCGCCCGTATGCTTTGTCCGAAAGATACTTAATGTATTTTTGTATCGTGGGGGCGGTTTCAAAGCGCACCTCGCCGCCTTTCATTTTTACTCTGTCAATCACGCCATCCTGAACAAGCTGCTCAATCCTGCGTGATGTCAATCCGAACAGGCGGCAGATTGTGTCCTTGCTGGCATAACCTTTCATGTCCTGTTCGTCTGCCATAGCTTATTCCTCTATTCTGATTGCCTTTCTGCCGGTAAATTCTTCCCAGCGTTTAACTATAACGGAGGCGTAATGCTCATCGTATTCCATCAGAAATGCGTTTCGCCCTAACTGCTCCGCTGCCATAAGTGTGGATCCTGAACCGCCGAAGAAATCTCCTACATTCCAGCCCCGCTTGCTGCTGTTCTTCATGAATTTTGCTATAAGGTCAAGCGGCTTCATGGTTGGGTGGAGGTTGCTGCTCATCGGCTTCTTTTCAAAGATAACCGTTGTCTGGTCTGCGTACTTATGGATCATATCCTTTATGTACGCCACAAGCTCCGGTTTCTTCATGGAATCAAAGTCTATATCATCCTCCAGAATAACGGTGTCCTGTGTGCGGTCGTTTACGAAATAATGACCGGCTCCCTCTTTCCATCCGTAAAGGATCGCCTCGTGCCGCCATTGATAGTCCTGTCTGCCAAGGACAAAATTGTTCTTCTCCCAGATCAGAACTTCGGAAAGCCTTAAGCCTGCATCATCGAAGGCTTGTCTGAAGGTCAAGCCTTCGATGTCTGCGTGGAACACGTAGACAGCGGCTCCGTCCCTCATGTACTGCTCCATGTTCTGAAAAGCGGTAAGCAGGAAAGAATAAAACGACCCTTTATCCATCAGGTCGTTTTCAATCTTCATCGCACCGTTGTTGTTCGGTCTATATTCATTTAAGGCTGCTGCCTTTTCCTCGTAGTTTACATTGTACGGCGGATCCGTGATAACAAGGTCGAGGCGTTCTTCTCCGAGTAGCTTGTGAACATCCGCTTTCTTCGTTGAATCTCCGCACATGAGCCGGTGGTTGCCAAGCTGCCAAACCTCGCCCGGCTTTACGATGGATTCCGTCTCTTTGCTCTCGGAGTATGCCGCCTCTGAATCGTAACCGTCCTCCGAAACTTCCGCTTCAAAGTCCGCTAATTCGATCAAATCGTCAAGCTCTTTCTGGGAAAAGCCCGTAAGCGTGAAGTCATATTCCGAAAGGTCAAGCTCTACAAGCAAGTCCTTTAAGGCTTTTTGATCCCACTCGCCTGAAATTTTGTTCAGGGCAACATTGAGAGCCTTTTCGTCATTCTTCTCCAAGGCGACAACGATAACTTCTACCTCGTCAAAGCCTAAATCAAGAAGAACCGTGCGGCGTTGGTGGCCGCCTATGATCGTTCCGTCCTCGTTTATGATAATCGGATCTACATATCCGAACTTCTCAATACTGTTTTTAATCTTCTGATATTCTTCATCTTCCGGAGTAAGCGCCTTGCGAGGGTTATAGTCCGCAGGTATCAGCTCCGAAAGCCTGCGCTTTTCCATCCTCATGCGGCGACCTCCAAAGTAAAAAGCGGAGCGCCGTCGTCCTTTTGCTCTGAAAGGCTCCGTAGTCTCCGCTCTGTGGATCATTCCACGGTACTATTTTAGCATAAACGAATGTTCCTTCGTGTTCCTTCTTTCAGAAATTGCAAAATCGCCCTGAAACGCCATGAAATCAAGGGTTGTACGGCTCAAACAGTAGTACAAATACGGCTATGAGCGTAACGAAATGGTCAATTTTTTTTGAATTTTTTCGGCAAAAACACTGCGCTCTCCTCGCCCCGCGAAGGAGGGGTGGGCACAGTAGTACCTACGGTCGAACGGCTGTTCGATTTCCGAACGCTTGTTCGATGTTTTTCGAGGGCGTTTCTTCTATGGACATGGCGATCCGGCGTTTCTTCCATATACGGCGATTTTTTCGCTTTTTCTCCGGGGCTTTTCCTGCTGATCTGGCGAAGGCACAGGGCGTTCCTGCCGGGCTTGCGTTCCTGCCGTCGCTGATCCGGGGCACAGGGCATCCGTCCGGCGTTCCGTCCCTGCCGGGGCACAGCTTATGATCTGATCCGCTGGAATCTGAACAGGCA
>CALFUE010000013.1 GCA_937916345.1 uncultured bacterium | reverse complement strand
ACGGATTTGCATATGAAATATGCCAGCAAAGCTGGCGCAAATCCGGCGCCAAGTCCGCCGGGAGCGGACTTGAACAGAGGAGGAGAGAAATTGAATATGAAGCTGTGTTCCATCGCGAGCGGAAGCTCGGGAAACGCTACACTGGTATCTGATGAACAGACCAATATCCTGATAGACACCGGAGTGAGTCTGAAACGCATAACGGCAGGTCTATCGGAGGAGGGGCTGGGACTGGATGATATCTCTGCAATACTCATCACCCATGAGCATATAGATCATGTGGGCGGGCTGGGAGTCCTGCTCAGAAAGAAAGAGATACCCGTATATGCCACCGACGGCACCATCCGCGGGATCAGGGCGGTGAAGACTCTGGGAAAGATAAATTACGATCTGTTTGAGAGCGTGAGAACCGATGATGTGTTCTCCGTCGGGACTCTCGATATACTTCCCATCGCGACACCTCACGATTCCATCGAACCTTGCATGTACCGGGTGTTCGGCAGGGAGTACTCGGCTGCCGTGATGACTGATCTGGGCTATTATGACGACTACATCGTGGATCACTTAAGGGGAGTTAATATGGCGCTCCTTGAGGCAAATCATGATGTAGGCATGGTGGAGGCAGGTCCCTATCCCTACAGCCTGAAGAGGAGGATACTGGGGAGCGGCGGACATCTCTCCAACGAAAACAGCGGAAAGCTGCTCGCAAAGGTGCTTCATGATAATTTCAAGGGAGTGATATTAGGTCACCTTTCCAGGGAAAATAATTATGACAAGCTGGCGTATGAGTCCGTCAGGATGGAGGTGGATATGGCGGGAACCCGTTACCGTGCCTCGGACTTTGAGATGCGCGTTGCGCCGCCGGACAGGCGTATGTCCCTTACAGCATGACGATCGGCATCCGACGGACTTAATTCAGATAATAAGCGGGTGTTATCAGTTGTTAGAGGAGGAGACTATGGAAAATAAAAAAGTTATCATTACCGTCCTCGGAAAGGACACAGTGGGTATCATCGCAAAGGTGTGCACCTATCTGGCGGAAAATGACATAAATATCCTCGATATATCCCAGACCATTGTATCGGGTTATTTCAATATGATGATGATAGTGGATGTGGCTGCCTCAAAGCAGTCCTTCTCAGAAATGTCCGACGCTCTCGAAAAAATAGGCGAGGATATCGGAGTTTCCGTGAAATGCCAGAAGGAAGAGATCTTCGAGATGATGCACAGGATCTAGGAGGGCGGTATGATAAATATCTGGGAGGTCGAAGAGACCAATAATATGATAGAGCACGAGAATCTTGATGTGCGCACCATAACCCTCGGAATATCCCTCATGGATTGCATTTCGGATGATATCGAAAGGCTTTGTGACAATATATACAAAAAAATAACCACCGTGGCACAGGACCTGGTGGCCTGCGGACAGGAGATAGAGAGGGAATTCAAGATCCCTGTTGTAAATAAAAGGATATCCGTTACACCCATTGCGCTCATCGGAGAAAGCGCCGCAAAGAGCTGCGGTGATTATGTGCGGGTAGCAAAGACACTGGATGATGCCGCGAAATGCGTGGGCGTGAATTTCCTCGGGGGATATACGGCTCTTGTGTCAAAGGGAATGACTAAAAAAGACGAGCTGTTGATCCGATCCATTCCTATGGCTCTCTCAGAGACCGACCTGGTCTGCTCTTCTGTCAATCTGGGATCCACAAAGACAGGCATCGATATGGATGCAGTCAGGCTTATGGGCAGTGTGATCAAAGAGACGGCTGAGAAATCAAGGGAAGCGGATGTGAACGGCTGCGCAAAGCTGGTGGTATTCTGCAACGCCCCGGACGATAATCCCTTTATGGCGGGAGCATTTCACGGAGTTACGGAGGCGGATGCGGTAATAAATGTGGGAGTATCAGGTCCCGGCGTGGTAAAGAAAGCCCTGGAGGGCATCCACGGTGAGAGCTTTGAGGTGCTCTGTGAGACGATAAAAAAGACAGCCTTCAAGATAACCCGTGTGGGACAGCTGGTGGCAAGGGAGGCGTCAAAGCGTCTTGATATACCCTTCGGCATCATAGATCTCTCCCTTGCGCCCACACCTGCCGTAGGAGATTCTGTGGCAGACATACTCTGCGAGATGGGACTGGAGTATGCCGGAGCCCCCGGGACCACAGCGGCTCTGGCTCTCCTGAACGATCAGGTAAAAAAAGGCGGAGTGATGGCTTCCTCCTATGTGGGAGGTTTGTCCGGCGCGTTTATTCCTGTGTCGGAGGATCAGGGTATGATCGACGCCGTACAGGTCATGGCCTCAAGCTTTTCCAAAGTGAGAGCTCCTGCCTG
>CALFUE010000012.1 GCA_937916345.1 uncultured bacterium | reverse complement strand
GATATGAGACAGGTGACAATAGCTGCAGTAAACGGCTTCGCTTTAGGCGGCGGCTGCGAGATAGCTATGGCCTGCGATATCCGCATTGCTTCCGACAACGCTATCTTCGGACAGCCCGAGACCGGACTTGGCATCATCCCCGGCTTTGGCGGCACACAGAGACTTGCGCGTCTGGTTGGTATGGGTAGAGCAAAGGAACTTATATTTACCTGTGATTCCGTTGACGCAAATGAGGCATATCGCATCGGCCTCGTAAACAAGGTAGTTCCGGCAGAGGAGCTTATGGATACGGCAAAGAACATGGCATCAAAAATTGCGTCAAATGCAAGCTTTGCAGTTTCTACTGCAAAAGCAGCCATCAACAATGGTTACGATATGGACATAAAGAACGCAGTCGAGCTGGAGGCAAATCTCTTTGGCATAACCTGCTCTACTCATGACAAGACAGAGGGTATGACAGCATTCCTCGAGAGAAGGGCAGAGAAGAACTTCACAGATTTCTGATCCGGTCAATATTTATGATGTCGAGGTCAAAAGGTATTTTGCCCCCGACCATGATACACAGCCGTCGGGTCTCCCGGCGGCTGTTATTTCGGTAATGAAGTAAAAAGGAGAATGGAAATGAAGGTAGAAAAACATGTGTTCCCAGGTTCATCACAGGATTATTACAGGAGTTATCTCATTGAGGATTCTGAGGAGCTTCATCATGGCATGAAGCGCCCCGCTGTCATAGTCTGTCCGGGTGGCGGCTATGTGTTCCTCTCCGACAGAGAAGATGAGCCTGTGGCTCTCACCTTTTTATCCATGGGATGTCAGGCCTTTTCACTTCACTACAGCATAGGAGACCCGGCGGAGGGCGGAAAGAACAAGGTTCTTCCGGAGGCCTTAAAGGAGCTGGCCAAGCTGGTTGCCGAGATAAAGAAAAATGCAGACGAGTGGATGATTGACAGGGACAGGATATTTATCATCGGTTTTTCCGCGGGAGCCCATCTCTGCGCTTCCTACAGCGGACTCTGGCACACGGACTGGCTTTCCGGGGCTGCCGGTGCAAAGGCTAAGGAGCTTGAGATAGCAGCCTGCGTGCTCCTCTATCCGGTTATCGACTGCGAGGTGATCTATGAGATCATGGAGAAGCACGGGCAGTCATGGGATGAGGAGAGAAAGGTCGTGGATGAAATGGCAATCGCCATGTCCGGCGAGAAGCATCCCTCAAAGAAGGGAGTGTACTACCCCGAGTACGATGGGCGCGCCATCTACTATCCGGCCACGTATGTCTCTGAGAAGAATCCGCCTACCTTTATAGCCCATGCGGCAGATGACTACTTCATCTATGTGGAAAACACGATCAGCTTTATATCGGCGCTGAGCGCTTCCCGTGTCAGCTACGAGACGCATATCTTTGAGAAGGGCGGACATGGATTTTCTCTTGCAAATCCCGTCACCTCAAATATTCCGGCTGAGAGGAACAAAAGGACTGCGGGGTGGGTTTCGCTGCTTCGCGGATGGCTGACATCGAGAGGGATTTTGGATAGATGATAAGAGAACTTTTATCTGAAATGGTTTTATACCGGCTTTTGGCGGACACCTCGGCATTGCCGGGGATAGCGAGAGCCGCTGAACTCGCGGGAGAGTCAAAGGAGAGCAATACGACTGCCAGAGAGATCCTGGGAGAGGCGGTATACGATATCATGGAGCTGGCGGGTGAGTATGATTTCAGGGGTGATATCTGGGCTTCCTACCTTACCTTTTATATAATAATGGACGAAAATCCTTACTCCCTGTCGGCTGAGAAGAGGAAGCCCGCCAAGGGTGCCGCGAGAAAGCTCGCCATGGGAGACCTGAAGGTGTTCTACAGGCTCTTTTCCTACGATTTCACCGATCTGGAAAAAAAGCTTGGAGTGAAGTATTTCAGCCTTCTAAAGAAAGGGTCAAAGGACACTGTCATGAGCGCGGGTCTCGGGAAGGAGTTTTCCATGGTCATGGGAGAACTCTCAAACAGGCTGAAGAACGCGGCCGACGAGGACGCTTTCATCGCGTGTGTGGACGATTATTACGAGAGATTCGGAGTGGGTGACTTCGGTATCAGCAAGGCTTTCCGAATATCCTTAATCGGCGGCAGCCTTAACTTTGATCCTGTCAGATTCATGGAGGATGTGACTCTGGACGATCTGGTGGGCTATGATATTCAGAAGAAAAAGCTCACTGACAATACGGAAGCCTTCGTGAAGGGACTTCCCGCAAATAACTGTCTGCTTTTCGGGGATTCGGGAACGGGCAAATCCACCTCCGTCCGGGCTATCGCGAATATGTATTACGGTGCGGGACTTCGCCTTATAGAGCTCCACAAGGATGAGCTTTTGCTGCTGGATCAGGTGATAGCTCTCCTTCGCAACAGAAATTACAAATTTATTATTTATATGGACGATCTCTCCTTCGAGGAGGACGAGACTGAGTACAAACATTTGAAAGCCCTGATGGAGGGAGGGGTCGAGACCAGACCCGGCAATATTTTGATCTATGCCACATCAAATCGCAGACATCTGATCAGGGAGACCTGGTCAGACAGGAGTGATGTCTCTATGGACAACGGGATACACAAGTCCGATACCATGGAGGAGAAGCTGTCTCTGGCGAACCGATTCGGCATCCGGATAAGCTTTGAGAAGCCGGATCAGAAGAGGTATTTTGAGATAGCGCTGAATGCCTGCAGGAAAAACGGGATAGACAGGAGCGATGAGGAGATAATCGCCCTTGCCCACAGGTGGGAGATATCCCACGGTGGTTGTTCCGGCAGAAATGCCAGACAGTTCGCGGATGATCTTGCAGGAAAGACGGGTATTGATTAATGTATTTTTCCAGTTTGATATTTGTATTCAGGTTTCTGCCTGTATTTTTCATAATATATTATCTTGCGCCTGAAAAGCTCAAAAATCTTGTGATTCTTTTGGGCAGCATGTTTTTTTACGCCTACGGTGAGCCCAGGTTTGTTCCCTATATCATCGTGATGATACTCCTCAATTATTTCGGAGCATTCATCATGAGGATGGAGCGCCGGGATCCTACCAGAAAGCGTATTTTTATTCTGCTGGTCTTTTTGGATCTGGCAGGACTCTTTTATTTCAAGTATTTCAATTTTGTGGTGGGAGATGTGATGGGCTACGATGTGTCTTTCTTAAACATCGTGCTGCCGTTGGGGATCAGTTTTTATACATTCCAGCTCATCACTTATGTCACGGATGTCTACCGGGGAAAGTACAAGCCTGAGCTGAATCCTGTCAATTTCGGCGCTTATATTTCCATGTTTCCGCAACTCATCGCCGGTCCCATAGTCAAATTTGACGAGGTGGGCCGTGCCATGCGCCGCCACAGGATCACCATGGACAGGGTTGAGGACGGTCTGGTGCTGTTTTCCCTGGGACTCGGCTTAAAGGTGATCATGGCGAATAATCTCTACACTCTGTGGAACACGGCGGGAACCATCGGTTACGAGAGTCTTTCGACGCCCTACGCCTGGCTTTGCGCCCTGGGCCTGAGCTTTTATATCTTTTTTGATTTCTGGGGCTATTCCCTCATGGCGGTGGGGCTGGGACAGATGATGGGCTTCCGCATACCGCGGAATTTTAACTGTCCCTACATTTCGACTTCCTTTACGGAATTCTGGCGCAGGTGGCACATGACCCTGGGAAGGTTTTTCAAGGAATACGTATACATCCCGCTTGGCGGCAACAAGGTGGGAGCACTGCGAAACATATTCAACACCTTCGTGATATGGTTTTTGACAGGTATATGGCATGGGGCTGACTACAACTTTGTTATATGGGGATTATTCCTCTTTGTGATGATGGTTTTTGAGAAGTATGTATTAAAGAATTTTACCAAAAAATACAAGGTCATCGGTCATATATATATGCTGCTGCTGATCCCGGTGAGTTGGCTGGTGTTTTCTATCTCGGATCTGAATGATCTACGGAATTACCTGATGATAATGGCAGGGGTTCACAATTATCCTGCCCTGACTGATATGGGGATATTTCTGAACGCGCTGAAGGATTACTGGTTCTTACTTCTGGCGGGCATTTTGCTCTCTACCAGGCTTCCTTTCATCGTCTACGGAAGGCTGAAGGAGAAGAAGAGCATCCTGCTTCCCCTGGCAGCCTTTGTGATATTCGGTGTATCCACCTACTTTATGATACAGGGTTTGGATAATCCGTTTTTGTATTTCAGATTTTGATCGGGCTTAAGGATTATGAAAAGATTTATACAGTTAATAAAAAAATCCATAAAGAAAATGCCGCTGCTTTATATGATACTTGCGGCATGGGGCGTGCTTTCCGCAGTGGCTCTTTTTACGGGCAGGGTTTCTGATGATCTCTATACCACGCCTGCCTTTGCGAAGGCTCTGACCAGAGATGTGGCAGACGAGACGGACTTTGCGGAATATGCCGCTGCGGAGGGAGATGCCGCTGTTCAGGAGATACCTGAGGAGCCGGGAGGGTCTGTTGCCGAAGCTTCCGGTGAGGAGCAGGCAAACTCTGGCGAGTCCTTTGCCGGACCGGTGGATGAGGTGATCGATGATGTGACAGATGAGCTTACACAAGAGCCTTCAGATGAGGAACCGACTGAGGAGCCGGCAGAAGAGCCGGCTGATGAACTGACAGGCGAGTCTGCAGAAGGGCAAAACGAGGGAATTTCTGAGGAGCAGAACGCACCTTCCGCGGATGCGGAGGTGGTCGCTGTGGGCAATGTGGTTTACGAGTCATACACCCCAAGCGATGTGACAAGCAGATACTATTCCGATCCCGGGCTGATCCCGCTGACCACGGAATATGATTACATACAGGAGGACTATTCTTATTTTGACGATGCCCTGGTGATCGGTGATTCGAGAATGGTCGGGCTGAGGGATTATTCGATGATGAAGGATCATGCCGTGTTCGCGGTGATGACCGGGCTTACGGTGTACAATGCGCTCACGGAGAATATTGTGAAGGATCCGGAGACCGGGAAAGAGGTGAACGCGGAATATCTGCTTAAGAATTATACCTATGGAAAGGTCTATATCTGTGTGGGTATCAATGAGTTGGGCATCGGGAATACGTCTTACTTTGCCGACCACTTCGGGGAAATTCTGTCTGTAATACGCTCTTACCAGCCGGATGCGATTATATTCATCCAGTCCATAATGGCTGTTTCCGCCAGGAAGAGTGAGTCGGATGATGTTTTCAACAATATAAACATAAATGACAAAAATGCGGCTATCGCGCAATTTGCCGACGGTGAGCATATATTTTACCTGAACATTAATGAATTCTTTACCGATCAGTGCTATACGCCGCACAGCGGGGCGCTCCTTACGGAGCTCACCACAGATCAGGTGCATGTGTACGGACGTTATTACGCTCGCTGGGCCGAGGTGCTGCTCTCCTACGGAGTGTGAGCGGACTTGAATGTTGCCATTTATAGTTGAATCGCGCACTTGTGTTCAGAATGGCCGTATGTTGCACAGCAACAAAAAATATGATACAATATTTCCGTTTGTTGTAACCGCTCCGCGAGGGGCTTTTGATCCCGACATCATAGATATACCGAGGTGAATATGAACGTACTAAAGGGTCTTGAGCCCAAAAAAGTATTTGAATATTTTGAGGAGATCGCGAATATCCCTCACGGCTCCTACAACGAAAAGGAGATCAGTGACTTCGTCGCAAAAACAGCCCAAAAAGCCGGCTTGAAGTGCAAGAGGGACGAGCTCTGCAACTGCATCGTCACAAAGCCCGCTACCGCAGGCTACGAGAATGAGCCTCCCGTGATACTCCAGGGGCACATGGATATGGTCTGTGAGAAGCGTCCGGGCTATGTCCACGATTTCAAGAAGGATCCCTTAAAACTCAGGAAGAACGACAAATACATCTGGGCAGATGGCACAACTCTCGGAGGAGACGATGGCATAGCTGTGGCATATATGCTCTCGCTCATGACAGATAAAAAGATATCCCACCCGAAGCTTTATTTTGTTTTCACCGTATCAGAAGAGGTTGGCATGGACGGCGCGAAGAGGATCGACCTCTCAAAGGTCAAGGCGAAGCGCCTGCTTAATATCGATTCCGATGAGGAGGAAAAGATCATAGTCGGCTGCGCCGGCGGCGTTACCTCCCGCGTCACGCTTCCTGTCGAGAGGACAAAGGAAAAGGGGCATCTCTGTGAAATAAAGGTCACAGGCCTTCTCGGGGGTCATTCCGGAACCGATATACACCTGGGCCGTGCCAACGCCAACAAGCTAATGGGCAGGATATTAATCTATCTGAGGTCTGAGGGCGTCGTGTTCTACATCGTGGACATAGCCGGCGGTACCAGACACAATGTGATACCCTCCGAGGGAAGCTTAAAGCTCCTCATCAAGAAAAAGAGCTTTGATATATTCGAGGAGGCAATAGGCGGAATATTGTCCAGATTAAGGGCTGAATTTGCTGTGACCGACCCTTCCGTCAATATCGATTATAAGCTTGACAGAAAGAACAAGATTTCCGACGCTGTGCTTGACGAGACCTCAGCGAAGGGCGCCATGACATTGCTCAATATGGTAAAGGACGGCGTGCTGTCCTACTCGGCAGAAATAGAGGGGTTGGTTGAACCCTCATCAAACATGGCCGTCGTCAATATGAAGAAAAAAGAGCTGGAGATAGATTTCTCCATCAGAAGTCTGGAGTTTCACGCCAGACAGTCCGCTCTCTACAGCATCAGAAATATCTGCGAGGTGCTGAACGCGGAGATTACCACACTGGACGAATATCCCGAGTGGAAGATAGTTCATGATTCGCCATTCTGTGAAAAGGCTGTGAGGGCCTATAGAGAGGTTTTTGAAAGGGAACCTGAGGTGACGGCTGTTCATGCCGGACTGGAGTGCGCAGTGCTCGGTGAAAAGATAAAGGGTCTGGACGCGATCTCGATAGGTCCAAAAATGCGCGATATCCATACACCTTCCGAGAGATTGTCCATAGAATCAGCAGGAAAGGTGTACAAATATATAAAAAAGATATTGGAAGCTAAGGAGGAGTAGTTTTAATGATCGCAAAAATCATAATGCTTGTAGTGTTTTTTGGCATCATGATCGCAATAGGCATCTATTGCAGAAAGAACGCAACGGACGTTAATGGATTCGTGCTGGGAGGGCGCTCCGTGGGTCCCTGGCTCACAGCCTTCGCCTACGGCACCAGCTATTTTTCGGCGGTGGTATTCATTGGATACGCGGGACAGTTCGGCTGGAAGTACGGCATCGCGTCAACCTGGATAGGTATCGGAAACGCTGTTATAGGTTCCTTTTTGGCATGGTTTGTGTTGGGCAGAAGAACACGTGTCATGACTCAGCATCTCGATTCCGCTACCATGCCCGAGTTTTTCGGCAAGCGCTTCAATTCACCTGCGCTGAAGATTTGCGCATCGATCATCGTATTTATATTTCTGATCCCTTACACTGCATCTCTCTACAACGGACTTTCCAGACTCTTCGCAATGGCCTTTGATGTGGATTTCAAGGTCTGTATTGTGGTGATGGCAATCCTTACGGGAATTTATGTTATCGCGGGAGGCTATATGGCCACGGCGATAAATGACTTTATACAGGGCTGCGTCATGATAGTCGGCATAATCGCCGTAATCACGGCAGTCTTAAACACAAACGGCGGCTTTGGCGCAGCGATGGACGGACTGGCAAGGATCAATGACCCGCTCGTGTCTGATACCCCCGGAGTATTCGCGTCCTTCCTCGGACCGGATATTCCGAATCTCTTCGGCGTAATAGTCCTCACTTCACTGGGAACCTGGGGGCTGCCCCAGATGGTACAGAAATTCTACGCAATCAAAAACGAGAGCCAGATCCAGAAGGGAACCATTATATCTACCGTATTCGCCCTTATCGTGGCAGGCGGCAGCTATTTCCTCGGCGGATTCGGAAGACTCTTTACTGACAGACTGGATGTGATCGATGGCGCTCCCGCAGGGGGTTATGATTCCATCATACCGCAGATGCTCTCCACGCTGCCTGATCTGCTCATCGGTCTGGTGGTAATACTGGTGCTTTCAGCATCTATGTCCACATTGTCGTCACTGGTCATCGCTTCCAGCTCGACTCTGACCATCGATGTGATCAAGGGAAATCTCATCAAGGAAATGGATGAGAAAAAGCAGGTATTCATTATCAGACTGCTCATCGTGGTCTTTATCGTGATCTCGGTGCTCATCGCAATATTCCAGTACGAGAACAATGTGACCTTTATCGCCCAGCTCATGGGAGTATCCTGGGGAGCGCTGGCAGGAGCATTTCTTGCGCCATTCCTCTATGGACTTTACTGGAAGCGCACCACGAAGATATCTGTCTGGGTATGCTTCATATTCGGTGCCGGCATCATGGTCGTAAATCTCTTCGCAAGGAGCATTTTCCCCGCATTTCTGCAGTCACCCATCAACTGCGGCGCTTTTGCCATGGTGGGAGGTCTGATACTGGTTCCTTTGGTTAGCCTTTTCACGCCGAAGCCCGACACAGCTGAGGTGGAGAGGATGTTCTCGTGCTACGAGAAAAAGAAGGAAGTTAAGTCAAAGAATTCACTCGGAGACGGCTGATATGAAAAGAAAACTTGTCGCATGCTTATTGTCTTTAGTTGTTGTTTTTGCCGCGGGCTGTTCCGGTCAGAGTGCGGACATGGCATCTGTTCAGGATACCGCCGCGCCTGCGGAAACGGGACGTAAGTGACACGGCTGAGCCGGGGGTCGAAGAGACAGGTGGTTTAACGCCTCGTGAGGCATTGCCGCTTCTCACGGAATATCTGACGGAGGAGGAGTACGCAAAGGCTGATCAGTGGGCCTCGTCAGATGATACGAACCTCGCAGCCGTAATGCGGCGTGCGGAAAACGGAGAGGCCGTTACCATCGCTGTCATCGGAGGCTCCATTACAGAGGGTACTATCTCAAGCGGCACGAAGGATTCGGAGGTGGGATTCAAAAAATCCTACGCCGATATATTTAAGGACTGGTGGGAGACCCGTTTTCCCAATGCTGACATTACCTTTGTCAATGCGGGCATCGGAGGCACGGATTCCTATCTCGGTGTGCACAGGTTAAAGAGCCAGGTGATGGAACACGATCCGGATCTGGTTCTGGTGGAATTTTCGGTAAATGACTCCGACACGGTAAGCTTCAAGAAATCCTACGAAAATATCGTGAGAAATATATTGATCTCGGACAGACCCCGTGCTGTGATGCTCCTTTTCATGGGACAGACCAACGGCTCGAACGCTCAGGGACAGCATGTGATGGTGGGTTTTAACTACAGCCTGCCCATGGTGAGTTACGCGTCAGCCATATCCGTCATGATGGATAGCGGTCATTTCACTGCGGAAGAATTGTCTGGTGACGAGGTTCATCCCTCCGCTCTGGGACACGCCGTCACGGGAGAGATATTGTACCGTTATCTGAATGATGTCTACGCAAATATGTATGATTTCGGCGAGGCGGTGGCTTTGAGTCGGGACACACCAGCTCTCACCTCGGATACCTACAGGGATGCCGATCTTTTGACAGGTGAGGCGGCAAATGTTACCGACACCGGAACCTTTACCTGGAGTGATATAGATTACCATTTCACCGGTGGCTGGAAAAACGAGTCAGGAGAAGGTGGCATCACCTTTGAGGTAAACTTCAGAAACCTTGGGATCCTCTACCAGAAAACCACTGATGGAAAGAGCGGGAAATTCGATGTTTTGATAGACGGTGAGACAGTTCGCACCATCGATGCCGATTTCACCGGTGGATGGGGAAATGCCATTACGGGGACAGAGGTCTACACCTCCGACGAGGCTGCCATGCATACGGTAGTGATCAGGAAGAGCGAGGATTCCGGGGGCGAACAGTTCAAGCTGATAGGGTTGATGACATCATGAAATGTGTAAAAAACGAGACAGAAAAAAAACAGATATTGGACGAAGTGATAGGAGAGCTGGATGAGAACATGCAGACGGATCCCCTGCTCTGTGAATCAGGGCAGCGGCCGCTGCCCCACAGGCGTACCGTTAATCAGCTGGTAAAGACCTTCCGAATAATCCTCTTCCCGGGGATATATGTGGAGAATTTCTACCAGAAGACCGACTACACCAGTTTCCTCTGGGATACGCTGGATGAGGCGCTTTGCGTTCTCACGGGGCAGATAGAGATGGCTCTGGAGTATCACAACGAAAACGAGTCAAAGAAACAGATAAGGCGCAGAGCCGAGGAGATGACCTACGCGTTTGCCAGAAGCC
>CALFUE010000011.1 GCA_937916345.1 uncultured bacterium | reverse complement strand
GGCTGAAATGTGTGAAACCTCTATTTCTCAGCCTTTCCGTGCCGCACATGGGTGCGTTTCGGAGCATTCAGTGGTTGGAATCTCCACAAAAAACTTTGAAGAGCCGGTTTCTTTGCCATTTTCAACTCACATTGCATTTTCCATTTCCCCAATCGCCCGTAAATCGCAAGACTAATTGCGCGATTCGGAGAGGATTTTTTGGCCGTTGGGGATGGCGGGGCGTGAGTTGGAGTCTGGAGGCTGGTTGCAAACAGCCATCCGTCCGTCCAGCCAGCGCCGGATCGGGCCGTTGCGCCGCCGGTGGTCGTCCACCAGAGCCTCGAGCTTCGAGCGCTCCGCATCGGAGAAGTATCGCCATCTCCGCCTCTTTCTGGTACAATCTTCGCGTCCCAAGGCGCATGTCCTTTCTGCTTCTGGTTTCATTGTGAGGTCACCATTATCGCAGAAACCCGTCCGCTTTGGGACTTTTTCTTACGGCACACGCCGTCGGTCTCCACTTTGGTGAATCGCGCAATACATCTTACGTTTTGCGAATGGGCGTCGAGAACGTCAAGTTCGTCGTGAAGGAAGAAAAGATTGACGAGTCGAAGGCGAAGATCGTCTTAGAGTCCATCGTTGACGGCAAGCCCGACAACACGCCGATGGAGTTCGAGTACCGCAAGGAAGGCGGCAAGTGGAAATCGGCTTACATTTCCTGTAACGCATTAATATAGGCCGGTCCTGAAATGTAATAAACAAGGCGTTATTTCCGCGAAATGCGCTTTGGCACGATGTGTGCTATTTCGCTTCCAATATGAAGCGCACGGACATCAAAAAAATCCTGATTATCGGCTCTGGGCCTATCGTCATCGGTCAGGGCTGCGAATTCGACTATTCAGGTTGCCAGGCGGTAAAGGCGTTGCGCAAAGAAGGTTACGAAATCGTCCTCGTGAACTCCAACCCCGCCACGATCATGACGGACAAGACCGTGGCGGACAAGATATATATGGAGCCTCTGACTCTCGAATACCTGGCCAGGATAATCCGCACAGAGAGACCGGACGCCATACTGCCGGGTATCGGAGGACAGACAGGTTTGAATCTGGCAATACAGCTGCAGAAAAAAGGAGTGCTGGATGAGTGTAGGACCATGCTTCTCGGAACTTCACCCAAAAGTATAGAGGAGGCGGAGGACAGGGAGCTTTTTAAGGCGCTGTGCGAGAGGATCGGTGAGCCGGTGCTTCCCTCTGTCACGGCGTGCAGCGTGGAGGAAGGGATCAGAGCAGCGGAGAGCATAGGTTATCCAGTTGTGCTAAGGCCTGCCTTTACCCTTGGGGGCAGCGGTGGTGGCTTTGCCGGGAACGATTGGGAGCTGATAGAGATATTAAAAAAAGGCCTGGATCTTTCTCCTGTGCATGAGGTTCTGATAGAGAGAAGCGTCAGGGGCTACAAGGAGATAGAGTACGAGGTGATACGGGATATGAACGATACCGCCATTACCGTCTGCAATATGGAAAATATCGATCCCGTGGGGATCCATACCGGAGATTCCATCGTAGTGTGCCCCTCACAGACGCTGACGAACAGAGAATACCACATGCTGAGGGACAGCGCCCTAAAGCTTATACGGGCGCTGGAGGTGAACGGGGGATGCAATGTGCAGTTTGCCCTTGATCCCAACTCCTTTCAGTATTATCTCATAGAGGTGAATCCGAGAGTTTCCCGCTCATCCGCCTTAGCGTCAAAGGCCAGCGGCTATCCCATAGCCAGAGTGTCCGCGAAGATCAGTGTCGGAATGACGCTGGATGAGATAGATCTGGTAAATACCCCGGCATGCTTTGAGCCGGCGCTGGATTATGTGGTGACAAAAATGCCGCGCTTTCCCTTTGACAAATTTACGGATGCGGATCAGAGGCTGGGGACCCAGATGAAGGCCACGGGAGAGACCATGAGCATCGGAAGGACATTTGAGGAAAGCTTCTTAAAGGCCGTGCGCTCCCTGGAAAACGGCACGATACATCCATATCTAGAAAAGTATGAGAATGAGGACAGGGATACGCTGCTTAATGATATAAGAGAAGCCTGCGGCGACAGGATCTATGCCGTGACAGCACTGCTCAGAAAGGGCGTCGGCGTTGACACGATATTTGACGCCTGCGCCATCGACAGATTCTTCCTGCACGGGTTAGAGAGGATCGTTCGCATGGAAGCAGAGCTTTCCCATGGGGAGCTTGACGCCGGAAAATTAAGAGAAGCAAAGAGAATGGGATTTTGTGATAAGTGGATCGCAAAACTTACCGGTCGGGAGGAATCGGAAATCTATGACATGAGGCGATCGGAAAATATCTTTCCGGTGTACAAGATGATCGATACCTGCGCCTCCGAGTTCGAGAGCTATGTGCCATATTTTTACAGCACCTACGAGCACGAAAACGAATCAGTAGTCTCGGATAAGAAAAAGATTATCGTTTTGGGGGCGGGACCAATCAGGATCGGGCAGGGGGTGGAGTTCGATTATTCCACTGTGCATGCCGTAAAGACTCTTAAAGAGGCAGGCTATGAGGCAATTGTGATAAACAACAATCCGGAGACGGTATCCACGGATTACACCACCTCGGACAAGCTGTATTTCGAGCCGCTCTACATAGAGGATGTGATGAACATCTGGGAGCTGGAAAAACCCGAGGGAGTCATCGCAACACTGGGCGGGCAGACGGCGGTCAATCTGGCAAAGCCCCTGACGGACAGGGGAGTGAGCCTCATCGGTACGGATTTTGACGCCATAGAGAAGGCCGAGGACAGAGATGAATTCGAGCTTCTCTTAAAGGAGCTTTCTATCCCCCGGTCTCCGGGAGAGGCAGTTACCGATGTGGAGGATGGAGTGAAGGCGGCGGAGAGGATCGGATATCCGGTGCTGGTGAGACCCAGCTTTGTCCTTGGAGGCAGAGCGATGCAGATAGTCTCAAAGGAAAAGGATCTCAAAAATTACCTTCAGACCGCAGTGGAGCTGGATGAGGACAGGCCTGTGCTGGTGGATCACTATATTTCCGGAAAAGAGCTGGAGGTAGACGCGGTGTGTGACGGCGAGGATGTTTTCATTCCCGGCATCATGGAGCTGGTAGAGCGCACCGGCGTGCACTCCGGTGATTCTATCAGCGTATATCCCACCTTTTCGGTCTCGGACAGAGTGAAGGATACCATCAGAAAATACACGAGAATGCTGGGACCTGCCATAGGTATCAGGGGGCTCTGCAACATTCAGTTTATCGTGGATCAGGATGAGAATGTCTATATAATCGAGGTGAATCCCAGATCCTCCAGGACTGTTCCTTTCCTGTCAAAGGCCACGGGCTTTGCGCTCCCGGATATCGCGACCAGAGTGAGCATAGGACAGACCCTGAAGTCCATGGGGTTATCAGATGACAGCGTGGTATGGAACGGGAGATGGTTTGTGAAAGCGCCGGTATTTTCTTTTTCAAAGCTTTCCGGTATGGACAGCTATCTCTCTCCGGAGATGAAGTCCACGGGCGAGGCTATAGGATATGACGAGAAGCTGCACCGCGCCATGTACAAGGCACTGGTGGCTTCGGGAATAAGCCTTCAGAATTACGGTACAGTGATCTTTACCCTGGCGGACGAGGATAAGAGAGAGGCTCTGCCACTGGCAAAGAGATTTTATGATATGGGATTTAATATAGAGGCCACCACCATGACCGCAGACTATTTCAAGGAGCACGGTATCAGGACAAGAAAGCGCCGCAAGCTCAGCGAGGGCAGCACTGAGGTGCTGGATTCCATCAGGGCAGGTTATGTGAGCTACATCGTAAATACCAGAGCGATCCTGTCGGGGGTGCATTACGAAGACGGAGTGGCTATACGCAGGTGTGCCAGTGAAAACCGGGTGACCACCTTTACATCCCTTGACACGGTGAGGGTGCTATTGGATGTGCTGGAGGAGATGACCATAGGTGTCAAGGCTCTTTGACATTGACTAATTCCGGGAAGGAGAGTATATTTCAGACAGAGATGACCCCCGCCTCTTAGCGAAGCGTAGGCGGGG
>CALFUE010000010.1 GCA_937916345.1 uncultured bacterium | reverse complement strand
ATGCCTGGCTGGTGGAGAAGGTACGGCAGAACCAAAAGGTGGCGAACAATATAGAGGCGGCGGTAGACGCCGCCGTGGACGAGATGCCGGACAGTTTTGAATTGAAGGTGTTTTTGGTAGCGAACAGGGCGGAGGTGAAGATGATGTTCCTGACACAATACGACGAAAAGAAAACCCTGGAGATGGAACGTAAAGAAGGTCGTGAGGAAGGGCTGGCCGAAGGTGAAGCCAAAGGAAAAGCTGAAGCACAAGCCATTCGTGAAAAAGGTCTTGCGGAAGCCGAGGCGATGGAAAAGAAAGCGGAAGCCTACCAGAAATATAATGGCGCCGCAATGGCAGAAATGATGATCCGCATCATGCCGGATATGGCGGCAGCCATCGCAAAGCCCATGGAGGCCATCGACAAGATCCGTGACACCTCCACCTCACACGAGCGCTGCTCTGTCATCGAGGTCATGGGGCGCGGCGCAGGGTTTATAGCGCTGTGGTGCGGCATCTCAAACGGCGCGGAAAAGGTACTGCTGCCGGAGCACTACGATTACGACGAGCAGGCTCTCGTCAATGATATCGTGGAGTGCAGGAAAAAGGGAAAGCAGCATTACATCATCATAAATGCCGAGGGCATCGGTCATTCCACCAGTATGGCCAGGCGAATTGAGGGCGCCACGGGTATGGAGACCAGGGCTACCATCCTCGGACACATGCAGCGCGGAGGCTCGCCCACCGCAAAGGATCGCGTCATGGCTTCTCTTATGGGAGCGAAGGCCGTGGATCTGCTGTGCGAAGGAAAGAGCAATCGTGTCATCGCATCCAGCGGCGGCACTCTGGTGGATATAGATATCATGGAGGCTCTCTCCATGAAAAAGGGTATCGATGAGTTCGAGTACAGAGTCTGCGAGATCCTGTCGGTATGATAGAGAGCGCTTCCAATCAAAGGATAAAAGAGATAAAACTGCTCCAAAAGGATGCAGGCTCAAGGAGAGAGAGGGGTCTCTTCGTGATAGAAGGAGCCCGCTCTCTTTTTGATGTGATGGGTCATTCCGGGGTAGAGCTCAGGGAAATATATGTGACAAAAGCTTTTCTCTCGGAGAATTCCGGTTCCATGGAACATTTATCGCCGGGCAGCTTCGAGACTGTATCGGAAAAGGCCATGGACGCCATGTCAGATACGAAGACTCCCCAGGGGATCCTCGCTGTTGCGGTGCAGCCGAAGTGGCATGAAACCGATATTTTTTCTGATGGTGGATTTGTCCTCGCACTCGACGGGGTGAGAGATCCGGGAAATATGGGCACTATATTCCGCACAGCCCTGGCAGCGGGAATAAACGGGCTCGTACTGTCAGAGGACTGCGTGGATGTTTTCAACCCAAAGGTGGTGAGAGCTACCATGAGCGCTGTGGCGAGGATGCCCTTTATCTATACTTCGGATCTGCCGCGGCTCATAAGGCTTAGACGCCTATCAGGCGCGCACTGTATGGCAGCGGCGATTGACGATACGGCGGGGAGCCTTTTTGATGCGGATATGTCTGGTGATGTGATTGTGGTCGTTGGAAATGAGGCCGCGGGAGTTTCGAGGGCCGTAATGAATGAGTGCGGCAGCAGGCTTTATATTCCGATGAATAATAATATCGAGTCGCTGAATGTTTCGGTTGCGGCGGCATTGATCATGTATGAGAGGAGCAGAGCATGAAGACTGATAAGCTGTATTATGGGGCAGCCTACTATGATGAATATATGCCCTATGAGCGGGTGGAGACAGATTTTAAGCTCATGAGGGAGGCGGGCTTTAATCTGATCAGGATCGCGGAGTCCACCTGGAGCACCTGGGAGAAAAGGGAAGGGGAATTTGATTTCACGAGCCTGGACCGGATGCTGGACGGCGCGGAAAAGTACGGTCTGTCCGTCATCGTGGGTACTCCCACCTATGCGGTGCCCACCTGGCTGGTAAAGCTGGATCCGAAGGTTCTGACCGTGAATCACAATGGTCAAAACCTCTACGGACCGAGGCAGAATATGGATATCGTTAATCCAACATACCGCAAATACGCGGGGCGCATGATAGAAAAGCTGACAGAGCATGTGGCGGACAGGCCATGCGTCGTAGGCTATCAGATCGACAACGAGACGAAGGCCTACGATACCTGCAGCGAGTATGCCCAGAAGGATTTTGTCGGGAGGCTGAAAAAAAAATATCCCGATCCGGACGCATTTAACCATGAATTCGGTCTGGACTATTGGAGCAACAGGGTGGATGACTGGGATTGCTTCCCCGATATCCGTCAGACTATAAATATGAGTCTCGCCGCGGAATACGAGAAATACCAGAGGCAGATCGTCAATGAGTTTTTTGAGTGGCAGGCCGGACTGATCGGAAAGTACAAGAGAGAGGATCAGTTCCTCACCCACAATTTCGATTACGACTGGATAGATCAGTCACTGGGGTATCACCCGGATATCGATCAGTATGCTGCCGCAAGACATCTCACCGTGGCGGGCTGTGATATCTATCATCAGTGTCAGGATAATCTGACGGGAAAAGAGATCGTCATGGGCGGTAATATCGCAAGGAGCTTAAAAGGCACGGAACAGCCCAACTATCTGGTTTTGGAGACCAATGCCCAGGGGCTTACGGCATGGCTTTCCTACCCGGGTCAGCTGCGTCTGAACGCTTATGCCCATATCGCAAACGGCGCCAACTGTGTGGAATACTGGCATTGGCATTCCATCCACAATGCCATCGAGACCTACTGGAAGGGCGTGCTCTCCCATGATCTGACTCCGGGTCAGACCTACAGGGAGTGCTCCGTCATAGGAAATGAGTTTGCCCGTATCGGGAAGCATATCAAGAATATGAAAAAGAGCAACCGTGTGGGAGTCCTGCTGTCCAACGAGGCATTGACCGGTATGAAGCAGTTTCCTACAAAGAGCGCCGGAAGCCATAGCTACAATGTGGTCATGCGTTGGCTGACGGATGTTCTCTACGATATGAATATAGAGTACGATATGATGGGAGTGGCGGATCATGACTTCAGTAAATATGAATGCGTGATACTTCCGCCTCTTTACAGTGCCACAGAGGAGCTGTTGAAGGAGCTGGATGAATATGTGGCGGGGGGCGGAAATCTGATCGCAGCCTACAGGAGTGGATTTTCCAACGAGATCCTGAAGGTTTATCCGGATACCCAGCCTCATATATTAAACCGGGCTTTAGGCATACGCTACGACCAGTTCACTTATCCCGAGGGAGTCACAGTGGAGTATGGCGGCAAGTCCTCCGCGGCGAGAGAGTGGATGGAGCTGGTGACTCCTGTCACGGCGGAGACACTCTCGCCCTACACCCATCATACCTGGGGAAAATATTCGGCTGTCACATTAAACAGCTACGGCAAGGGGCACGCCATGTATCTGGCAACCATGTTTGGCGGGGACACGCTGCGGGAGATCTACAGGAGATTCTTCGACGAGATTGGTCTGGCTTATGACGACAGCGCTCCCGTATCCATAAGGCGCGGTGTAAACGACGACGGCAATGAGGTGATATTCTACCTCAATTACTCTAAGGATGAAATTAAATTTACGCATAACGGGGAAAGCGGGGTATCCCTTCTGGATGAAAAAAATGTCGGGAAGGGCGGGGAACTGTGCCTGCCGCCATGGGGCGTATGTATCGTGGAGATAAGGAAATGACGGAAGGTTTGAAGGCGGTGCTCTTCGATCTGGACGGCACACTGATAGATACAGAAAAATATTATCGAAGGATCTGGCCTCTGGCCTGTGCCCATTTCGGATTTACTCTGACGGAGGAGATGTATTTTCAGCTGAGGAGCCTGGGACGGCCCTTCGTCAGGGAGAGGTTTGGGGAATGGTTTGGTGAAGCCTTTGATTACGATAAGGTGCGGGACTACCGCATGGGACTGTTCAGAGAGTATGTGGCGGAGCACGGCATAGACTTAAAACCCGGCGCAGTTGAGCTGCTTTCCTTCTTAAAGGAGAGGGGAGTGATATGCGCCACGGCAACGGCTACCGATGAGGAGAGGACGAGAGAATATCTGACACAGGTGGGACTGCTGAAATATTTCGACCGGATATGCTGCGCCACCCAGGTGGAGCATGGAAAGCCTTCTCCTGAGCTGTATCGATATGCCCTTGAAATCCTGGGATTAAAGACGGAGGAGGCCATCGCTGTTGAGGACGCGCCAAACGGAGTCAGATCTGCGGCATCCGCAGGACTTCGCGTCATCTATATCCCGGATCAGAAGGATGATGAGGATGAGATATCCGGGCTTTATTACAGGAAATGTTCGTCATTGTTTGATCTAATAGATGAAAAATAAATTGTTAGCACTCTCTCTTGACGAGTGCTAATTTTTGTGTTATAACAATTTTTGTAAAGCAAAAAAACTCTATTTGGAAGAAAGGGGTGAGAGCATGAACGTCAGCAAATTTACACAGAAATCTGTGGAGGCAGTGAACAAGTGTGAGAAGCTTGCCATAGATTACGGAAATCAGGAGATAGAAGAGGAGCATTTGATGTATGCTCTTCTGACGGATGCGGAGGGTTTGATCCCCAGGCTGATACAAAAGATGGAGATAGATCTCCCTCACATCACGCAGAATGTGGAGGGCAAGCTCGCCGCCCGCACAAAGGTTTCGGGAGATGCGCAGCATTTTATCGGAAAGGATCTGAACAATGCCCTGATCCACGCGGAGGATGAGGCAAAGTCCTTCGGGGATGAGTATGTGTCGGTGGAGCACCTGTTCCTGTCCATGATGAAATATCCGAATCCCGCCATAAAGGATCTGTTCAGGGAGTACGGCATCACGAAGGACAGATTTCTCACGGCACTCTCCGAGGTACGAGGCAATGTCCGCGTCACCAGTGATAATCCGGAAAGCACCTATGATACCCTGGAAAAATACGGCTACGACATGGTAAAACGCGCAAAGCTGCAGAAGAGCGACCCTGTCATAGGCCGTGATGATGAGATCAGAAATACTATCCGCATACTTTCCAGAAAGATAAAGAACAATCCCGTCCTGATAGGTGAGCCCGGCGTAGGAAAGACAGCAGTGGTGGAGGGTCTGGCTGACCGCATCGCCAGAGGAGATGTGCCGGAGGCACTGAAAAATAAGAAGCTGTTTTCTCTGGATATGGGAGCGCTGGTTGCGGGGGCAAAGTACAGAGGAGAATTTGAGGAGAGGCTTAAGGCGCTCCTTGATGAGGTAAAGGCCTCTGAGGGCGAGATCATCCTCTTTATAGACGAGCTCCATACTATAGTTGGCGCCGGAAAGACAGACGGAGCCATGGACGCGGGCCAGCTGTTAAAGCCAATGCTTGCCAGGGGAGAGCTCCACTGTATCGGAGCTACCACCCTGAATGAGTACAGAGAATACATAGAAAAGGATGCCGCGCTGGAGCGGCGTTTCCTGCCGGTACTGGTGGATGAGCCGTCCGTAGAGGAGACCATCTCTATTTTGAGAGGTTTGAAGGAACGCTACGAGGTCTTCCACGGCGTAAAGATCACGGACTCGGCTCTGGTTTCGGCCGCAGTCCTCTCAAACAGATACATCACGGACAGATTTCTGCCGGACAAGGCTATAGACCTGGTGGACGAAGCCTGTGCGTTGATAAAGACCGAACTGGATTCCAGCCCTGCGGAGCTCGATGAGCTGAACAGACATGTGATGCAGCTGGAGATCGAGGAGACGGCGCTCAAAAAAGAGACGGATCCCCTTAGTATACAGCGCTGTGAGACTCTCTCAAAGGAGCTGGCGGAATCCAAGGACGAGCTGAAGACAAAGCTTGCCCAGTGGGAAAATGAGAAAAAAACGGTGGAGGGCGTATCAAAGCTTCGTGAGGAGATCGAGCAGGTAAAGGCACAGATCAATATCGCAAAGCAGAATTACGATCTGGAGAAGGCTGCCGAGCTCTCCTACGGCAAATTGCCGGAGCTGGAGAAGCAATTGGCAGACCGTGAGGAAGCCATCAGGGACGGGGAACTCACCCTGGTGCATGAAAAGGTGACGGACGAGGAGATCGCGAGGATCATCTCCCGTTGGAGCGGGATACCCGTCACAAAGCTGAACGAGAGTGAGCGCGCGAAGACCCTGAACCTGTCTGACACGCTGCACAGGCGTGTGGTGGGCCAGGATACAGCTGTATCTCTGGTCTCCGACGCGATAATCAGATCCCGCGCCGGCATCAAGGATCCCACGAAGCCTATCGGTTCCTTCCTGTTTCTGGGTCCCACCGGAGTCGGAAAGACCGAGACCGCAAAGGCTCTGGCCGAAGCTCTTTTCGACGATGAGAAGGCGATGGTCAGGATTGATATGAGCGAGTACATGGAGAAATATTCTGTGTCAAGGCTTATCGGGGCGCCTCCCGGATATGTGGGTTACGATGAGGGAGGTCAGCTGACGGAGGCGGTTCGCAGGAAGCCTTATTCAGTAGTTCTCTTTGATGAGGTTGAGAAGGCTCATCCCGATGTCTTTAATGTACTGCTGCAGGTTCTCGACGATGGGCGCATCACCGATTCCTCCGGCAGGACGGTGGATTTTAAGAATACGATAATCATACTGACTTCAAATATCGGCTCCTCGGAGCTGCTCGCCTCCGTGACCGACGACGGAGTGATAGACGAGGCCACCGGGAAGCATGTGCTTGGAGAGCTGAGGGCTCATTTCTCACCGGAGTTTTTGAACAGGCTGGATGAGACAATAATGTTCAGACCTCTGACAAAGGATAATATCTCTCATATCATGGAACTGATACTGGAGGATCTGAACAGGAGGATCGAGTCAAAGGATGTGAGGGTAGAGCTCACCGATGCCGCAAAGAGTTACGCGGCTGACAATGGGTATGATCCCGCGTACGGCGCAAGACCTCTTAAGCGTTACCTGCAGAAGAGCGTTGAGACACTCTCGGCAAAGCTTCTTCTGTCGGGAGATGTCAAAGGTGGGGACGTGATAGTGATAGATGTTGGTGAGGATGGATTAACAGCAAAAATCAGGAGTGAAAGGTAAGAGTACTGCACGTTATATTTGACAAAAATCTAATAAAATGGTATGTTTACGTGTGATTTTAATTTGGTAGTTATTAGGAGCAGCTATGGAAAAGGTTCTGGACTCTCTGATCCGGGTCTTGTCGACAGCTATCGACGCCCGCACCCCCTACAATGCAAATCACACCAGAAACATCGTACACCAGGCCTCACGTTTCATCGACTGGATGAACGAGACCGGGCAGGGCATTCCCTTTACGCCTGAGAAAAAGCGTATCTTCCTCATGGCTGCCTGGCTCCACGACATCGGAAAGCTGGTGACGCCAATAGAGATAATGGATAAATCCGACCGCCTGGGCACGGAGCGCATTATTCTCCAGAATCGTTTCGAGCGCATCAAGCTTCTCAACTATATTAATTACCTCCACAAGGACATAACCTGGGACGAATACGAAAAAAAAGACCGCGCTCTCTCAGACGCCATCCGCCTTGTGATGAGCATAAATGAAAAAAAGGCTCTGACAGAGGAAGACAGGGAAAGGATCGAGCAGCTGCGAAAGTCCACCTACAGGGAGGAGAACGGGCAGGAAAAGCCGTGGATAAATGACCGCCAGTATGAGCTGCTGATGATCAACAAGGGCACTCTCACGAAGTCCGAGCGCGAGGTAATGCAGGCTCATGTGGTCTACACCCAAAAGCTGCTCTCTCAGGTGGAGTTCGAGGGAGATTATATAAATGTAGAGAAATGGGCGTCAATGCACCATGAAAAGCTGGACGGCTCGGGTTATCCAAAGGGTCTGAAGGGAGACGAGATACCGCCGGAGGTGCGCATCCTTACGATTCTCGACATCTTCGATGCCCTGACGGCTTCCGACCGCCCCTACAAGGATGCGGACAATATCGATACCGCATGCTCCATATTGAGGGAGATGGCTTCTGCCGGTCAGCTGGACAAAGGATTGGTGGAGCTTTTCATAGAGAGTAAGGTTTATAATGACAGAGAAGATACTTAAAGAGGCTGCTGCAGCAACAGGCGGCCTTTTTGCTGTTGACAGCGCCGAGGGACCTTCGGAGATAGTGTATGAGAACGGTGAATTTCGGATCGGCGTCTGCGGCGGTACCCTGCTTGTAAAAGGACTTGATGAGTCGCGAACGGACATAGTGGCGCTGGTGGCGGGACTTCTTGCAGCAGATGCCGCGGAGGAGCAGGAGCTGCACGCCCTGGGAGATCTGCTTGGATGTGCAGTTCCGCTGGAGGAGGCCGTGGTGAGCTGCGTCAGGGCGGGTATTTCCGATATCCCCAGAGTAGTGTTTCTGGTGCAATCGGTCAGGGCAATTGACAATATCCCCGAGCCGGACGATCTGGGAGAAGCATTTACCGAGGATGCGGGAGACCTGATATATCCGGTCGATCCCGGGAGTTTCGTCATCGCGAAAAGATCGGGGGAGGATTTCGACCCAAAGGCCTTTGCCGGTATGATCGCGGATACCATGATGACTGAGATTATGATCTCTGTCAGGGTGTCCTATTCCCGTGTGACCGGCGGATTGTTTGGTCTGAGGGAGGCCTATGAACAGGCAAAAAAGGCGATGAGGACTCTGGCCATCTCCGACAGGGGTGATGTGACCCTCGGTTTTTCCGACAGAGGCTTCGGAGGTTTGGTTGCCGAGGCGGACACCGGGACCTGCCTTGAATTTATCGAGGAATATTATGAGGACAGGCTGCTTCCCGGGATGGACGAGAGTCTGACTCACGCGGCGTCAAAGTTTCTCAGGAATTCCCTGAATATCTCTGAGACTGCCAGGGATCTGTACATGCACAGAAATACCTTCATATACCAGCTGGACAAGATAGAGAAGATTACCGGGTTAAACCTCCGGAATTTCAATGACGCCATGACTTACAGGCTTCTTTCCATGGCGGACAGGAGATTGAATGATGAGGATAGGGAACGGATATGATGTGCACCGCCTGGTGGCGGGGCGGCCGCTCATCCTGGGAGGAGTCAGGATAGAGCATGAGTACGGCCTGCTCGGTCACTCGGATGCGGATGTGCTGGTTCATGCCGTAATGGATGCGATCCTGGGGAGTCTCGCCCTGGGAGATATAGGAAAGCTCTTTCCGGATAATGACCCGGCTTACGAGGGGGCTGACAGTATCAGGCTGCTGGAGGCAGTCGGAGAAAAGATCGCTGAGGAAAATTATTATGTGTCTAATATAGATTCGATAGTGATCGCCCAGAGACCAAAGCTTTCTTCCTACATCGACGGGATGAGGGAAAATATCGCATCCGCGTTAAAGACAGATGTGTCGAGAGTCAGCGTGAAGGCTACCACGGAGGAACGTCTCGGATTTACCGGAAGCGAGGAGGGGATAGCGGCGCATGCCGTGTGCATCACGGAGAGCATTTTCGAAAACAGCCGCACTGTCTTTGATTCCGGGAGCGGATGCAGCGCCTGTCCGGGGTGTATAAAACAGCAGACTGCAGTGAAAAGTAATTTTAATGGGGTAAACAGATGAAAATATTAAACACATTAACAAGAAAAAAAGAAGAATTCACACCACTTCACGAGGGCAGGCTCTCGATGTATGTCTGCGGTCCCACAGTCTACAACCTCATCCATATCGGAAACGCCCGGCCTATGATCGTCTTCGACACCTTTCGCAGATACATGGAATACCGCGGCTATGATGTCAACTATGTCTCAAACTTTACCGATGTGGACGACAAGATCATCAAAAGAGCAAATGAGGAAGGCGTCGACGCCTCAGTCATCTCCGAGCGCTACATCGAGGAGTGCAAACGCGACATGGCTGCATTAAATGTAAAGCCTGCCACAACCCATCCAAAGGCTACTGAGGAGATCGGCGGCATGATAGATATGATCACCACTCTGATAGAGAAGGGATACGCCTATGACGCAGGGGACGGCACCGTCTATTACCGCACAAAGAGCTTCAGGGATTACGGCAAGCTTTCCCACAAGAATCTGGAGGATCTGGAGGCAGGTCACAGAGATATAGCCATCACCGGCGGGGAGGGCAAGGAGGACTACATGGATTTCGTCCTCTGGAAGCCGAAGAAGGAGGGCGAGATATACTGGGATTCACCCTGGGGACAGGGCAGCCCCGGCTGGCACATTGAGTGCTCGGTCATGGCAAAGAAATATCTGGGAGATGAGATCGACATCCACGCGGGAGGCGAGGATCTCATATTCCCCCATCACGAGAACGAGATAGCCCAGAGCGAGGCGGCAAACGGCGTGCCCTTTGCCAGATACTGGATGCACAATGGATTCCTCAATATCGATAACCAGAAGATGTCCAAATCAGCCGGAAATTTCTTCACGGTGCGTGACATCTGTAAAAAATATGACCCTATGGTTCTGAGATTTTTCATGCTGCAGGCTCATTACCGCGGCCCCTTAAATTTTTCCGACACACTGATGGAGTCCGCGAAAAAAAGCCTTGAGCGCATCAGGACCTGCAGGGAGACCCTGAGCTATAATATTGCCAATTCAAAAGGCGGTAAAATAACTGAAGTCGAAAAAAACAAATATTCCGAAACCGAAAAGTTCGTGAGGGATTTCGAGGACGCGATGGACGACGACTGCAACACGGCGGACGCCGTTACCGCGGTATTTGAGCTGGTGCGCTTCATCAACGCGAATTCATCCGCGGATTCCTCGAAGGAATATTTACAGAAGCTCGAGGAGAAGCTGCTCACCCTGACAGATGTCCTGGGTCTGGTGCTGGACAGCAAGGCTGAGGACGCAGATCCGGGGGAGACGAAAAAGATCGAGGAGCTTTTAGCGGAGCGCACCGCCGCAAAGAAGGCAAAGGACTTCGCCAGGGCTGACGAGATCAGAGATGAGCTTAAATCCATGGGTGTCACCATAGAGGACACACGGGAGGGTGTGAAGTGGAAGAAGGCATAGCCGCACTCTCAAAGCAGGAGATACAAAAACTGCCGGTGCTCTCCCTCTCCTATGTGGGAGACAGCGTGTTCGACATCTATATCCGCATGATCGCGGCGGGGCGGCATCACCTGAATGCAAAGGATTCCCACAGCTTTACCGTAAAGCTGGTGAACGCCGTATCCCAGAGTGCCATGGCAGAGTATCTGATCGAGCATGATCTTTACACCGGAGAGGAGCAGGACATATTCCGGCGCGGTCGAAACGCGAAGCCTGCCCATCTCCCAAAGAACGCCTCCGTCGCCGATTATCACAGGGCGACGGGTTTTGAGGCTGTGCTTGGTTATCTGTATATGACGGGCGACAGGGATCGGGCCTTTACCATCTGTGAACTGGCCTACAGATCGACACTTCCCGGTGAGGGTGAAGAGGATTCATGAGAGAAGATTATATATTCGGTAAAAACCCGGTTCGCGAGGCCATCCGCGCCGACAGCCCTGTGGACCGCATTTTCGTTCAAAAGGCGTCAGGAAGCCCGGATGCCGGTATATCGACCATATTAAGAGACGCTAAAAGAAAAGATATCCAGGTAAAATTTGTTGACAAGGGGCGGCTGGATGAGATATCTCAGGGCGCTTCCCATCAGGGCGTCATCGCAAGAGTGGCCGCGTATGAGTACGCTGAGGTCGAGGATATACTGTATGCTGCCCGGGAGGCGGGCGAGCCGCCATTCATCATAATTCTGGACGATATCACCGATCCCCGTAACCTTGGGGCGATCATCCGCAGCGCCAATCTCTCCGGAGCTCACGGCATCATCATACCAAAGGACGGCGCGTGTCCCTTAAATTCCACCGTGGCAAAGACCTCCGCCGGGGCGGTAAATTACACTCCGGTGGCCAGAGTCACAAACCTGACCCGTACGATAGATGATCTGAAGAGGAAAGGTCTGTGGTTTGCGGCGGCTGTGATGGACGGCACTTCCATGTATGACACTGACCTGAAAGGTCCGACAGGCATCGTCATCGGAAACGAGGGTAAGGGAGTCAGCCGGCTGCTGCGTGAGCACTGCGATATGTTCGTCTCCATCCCCATGGGAGGAGACATAGATTCCCTGAATGCCTCGGTGGCAGCGGGAATTCTGGCTTTTGAGGTCAGACATCAGAGGATGAGATGAAGGACGAGGAATTATTAAGAGATAAACCCCGTGATGACAGGGAGCTGGTGGATCATATACTGGAAAAATACAAGCCCCTGGTGATAAAGCACGCCAACCGTTTTTTTATCATGGGCGGCGAGACGCAGGATCTCATACAGGAGGGAATGATCGGGCTCTATCACGCTATTCTGGATTTTGACCCGGACAGGCACGAAAGTTTCCTCTATTTTGCGGATCTCTGTGTCAGGAGGCAGATGTATCACGCCATAGAGAGCGCGGCAGGACAGCACAACAGGGCTCTGAACAGCAGCATGAGTCTTGACGACCGGTCGCTGACGGAGCTCTTTGATATAGCCTATTCCACGGAGGAAATGGTCATAGAGCGGGAGGAGCTTGCCGGCCGCCTTGTCAGGCTTAAGGGTGAGCTGTCCGAATTTGAGAACAAGGTGCTGCTGGCAGCGCTGGCGGGACTTACCACGGCAGAGATATCAGAGGAAATGAATGTTAGCGCCAAGCAGGCTGACAACGCCATGACGCGGATTAAGCAGAAAGCCAGAAATTTAGGAGGAGACAAAAAATGAAGAGGAAAATACTTGCGGTTTTGTTATCTCTTGCGGTGGCTGTAACGGTTCAGCCGGTCTACGCCGATGACAGCACGGATACGACCGCCGGAAAAGAGTCGGCCGCCTTACTTACAGACGCCACAGAGCTGAAGGCGGATCTGCAGGCTCTGAAGGACGAATTGCAGAAGCTTGCGGAGGCTGTATCGGAGGTTCCCGACGGCTACGATATGAATGTCTTTGAGTCGGAACTGGAAAAAATGCTCGTCAGTTACACCAGGGCAAAGGTGGTAAATACCCTGGACGGTATCATAGCTGACGGCTACAAGGCAATAGAGGAATATCCGCACAATGTTGTGACGGAATTGTCAGTGGTATCCCAGACCACCGATGCCATAGCCATCGCCTTTAATTCCGTGCCCGAGGGTCAGATCTACCGCATAAACTACTGGGCCACCGGCAGCGCCGTGAAAAAGACTGTCTACGCGGTGGACGGCAAGGCCGTGTCAGAGGGCGGCAGCGCCACAAAAAAGATGTACGCCACTATCTGTAATCTTTCACCCGGAGAATACACTTTGCAGGTTGAGGCCGGGAATTATTCCGCACTTGGAAAGGCGCGTTTTGCAACCGATTCCCTTCTCACCGGAGGAAATGCCTACGCTTCCGTAAAGACAGCAACCGTTCCTTCGCAGCCTGACGGCGTAATAATAAACAGGCTTGAGATGAACGCTGACGGTGATGGCTATATATCCGTATCCATCTCGGGACTGAACTCAAATATGGACAATGCCTACACTTCGCAGGTGCAGGTTTACAGCTACAAGGATAATCTGCTGTTTACGGCAGCGGGCTCCGCCACCGGGGCAAACAAGACAACCCCAAAGGTTGAGAACAACAGATTTTACAAGGTCAGAGCCAGAGGCGTATACACATCAGACGATGGGAACCGGATCTACGGTGTCTGGTCAGAATATGTGTATACAGGTTCGGGCTTTACCGGACTGAAATACACCGCGGCAAAGGGAAAGGTTACCATCAAGTGGCCGACCTACAAGGGCGCCGCCAGGTATCTGGTCTATGTGTCCTCAAAAAAGAATTCCGGCTACAAAAAGAAGGCTTCCGTGAAGGGAAAATCCACATCCCTGAAGCTGGATTCGGGAAAGACATATTATATCAAGGTTCGCGCCTACAAGACAGTCGATTCGACTCCGGTCTATGTGGACAGCGCGGCAAAAAAGATCGTGGCAGGGTGATAGTGTAAAAAATGAGAAATGTAGAAAAGATATTTATTCGGGATATCATATCACTTGTCAAAAATCCTCTGGCTCTGCTGATCGCGGTGGGGCTTTGCGTCATACCCTCTCTCTATGCCTGGTTTAATATCTATTCCAACTGGGATCCTTACGGAAACACGGGTTCCATCACCATAGCCCTGGCCTCTGAGGATGAGGGCTATGACATGGATGGGGACCATTATGATATGGCGGGCGAGATCATTTCGGAGATGCTCGCGAAGACAACCATCAATTATATCCTCGTGGAGGGTCGCGATACCGCGGTGCAGGGCGTTACCAGCGGCGAATATTACGCGGCTGTGGTTTTTGACGCCGGTTTCTCCCGTAATATGATGGAGGGCTTCCTGAACGGTATGGAGCGCCCGAAGGCCACCTATTACGAGAATGAAAAGAGAAACGCGGTAGCCACAAAGATCACCGATTCCGCGGTGTCATCCCTGGAGGATGCCGTAAACAAAAAGTATGTCAGCATGGTGGTCTCAAACCTCTTCTCAGGCGGAAGCAATGTCTACGAGGAGATATCCGGAAAAAATATCAAAGAGAATATTCTGGAAAAGCTGGACAGTGTGACGGAGGCCGTGGCTGAGCAAAAGAGCCTCATGATCTCCTTAAACAATGCTGATGAAAAGCTGATCGCCGCTCTGGACACGGCGGATGCCGATATGTCCGCGCTGTCCGATAATCTGGACAGATTAAAGGTCACTGCCGCGGATATCCGCGATAATGATTTGGATGAGATTTCAGAAAAGCTGAGTCTGCTCAATGCGGACGTGCTGGTGCAGCTCTCCGATGCCGTGGACGCCGTGCATGAGGCGGAAAATGCCGATGTGGCAGAGCAGAAGTCCCTGGCGTTTTCCGACGCGGCGCGGTTTGTTTCCGCCGCAAAGCGGGATGTGGATAATATGATCGACGCGCTGCAGTTTATTAATTCGCCCCTTATGGCAAATTCCAGGACGCTGCTTCTCACAGCTCTCTCGAATGCGTCGGCAAGGCTTGGCGGCATGCAGGGGAGTCTGGAGGATGCTTCCGCAAACGCCTCGGATCCCGACAGATTCGCGCGCACCGCGTCAGAGATCCGCTCGCAGGCATCCCTCATCAGGGATGATTTCTCCACAACCACGATATCAGGCATATCAAATCTCTCCAATGCCATAAACGAGACCACATCGGATGCGGACATAATCGCGGATCACGCGAAGGAGGATATCGAGCTGCTTCACGATATACTGGGCAGCGGCAAAAAGTCCGTAAAACTCATGAACAAGAGCGTATCGTCGCTGGTGGATACTCTTGACAATATAGAGAGCGAGCTGACTGAGCTGGCGGGGAGCATAGATATTATGGGTGCTCTGGAGCTCGACGAGAAGCTGACGGAATTTATCAAGGGTGACCCGGATGAGTACGGCGATTTTTTTTCACACCCTGTCAAGATACAGGATATGCCGGTCTATGCCGTGGAAAATTACGGCTCAGGCGTGGCGCCCTTCTATACCACCCTCGCCATCTGGGTGGGCGGTGTGGTTCTGGTGTCACTGATAAAGGTTCACGCCGACAGGAAGGGGCTGATCAATGTAAAGGATGTTCACCTCTACCTGGGCAGGCTCATGCTCTTCCTCTTGCTGGGACTGGTGCAGACGGCTCTCATAGTCTGGGGAGACCTTTACCTCATTGGAATACAGTGCGTTGATCCTCCGAGGTTCCTGCTTGCCTCTTTTGCGGCGTCCATCACCTTTATGCTGCTGATCTACTCCTTTACCATATCCTTTGGAGATATCGGAAAGGCGGTTATCGTGGTCATTATGGTGATCCAGATAGCGGGCTCCTCTGGAACCTATCCCATCGAGATACTTCCTGCCTTTTACAGACAGGTTTACATATTCTTCCCGTTCCCCTACGCCATAAATGCCATGAGGGAGGCAGTGGCAGGAACCTATGAGTCCGATTATCTGCTCTACCTCCTGCAGCTGTCACTTTTTGCGGTATTCGCGCTGGTACTGGGAATATTTATCCGCAGACCTTTCAAAAAGGTACTGCACTTCATGGAAAAACGCATGGAAGACACGGAGATCATGTAATGGACAAATATGAGGAATTCTATAAAGAAAGCCTTGCAAGGGCAAAGAAGGAACACAGGGACAATGCGCAGAAGCTAAGGAGCGGCATCCGCATACTTTTTATAGTGCCGATATTCTTCCTTGCGCTGATGTTCATGACAGGCGCGAACAAAGCTGTTTTTCTCGTGCTTTTTATCATATCCCTCTTTGTGATAGCCTTTTATCTCATCAATCTCGAGTACCGCGACTACAAGCTTCAGGAAAAGTTCTTAAACCGCGGCTCTGAGGAGATCGAGGGGCTGGTTCAGATGAACCTGGATCGCGTGGCGGGCGTGGTAACCAATATCGTGGAAAACATGGAAGAAAAATAGACAAGAGATGAAGAATATACTTTACATAATAAGAAGAGACAGAGACAATCTGTTTTCAAATGTAGTCGCGATGGTGATCCTCATGGGACTGGTGGTCATCCCCTCTCTTTACGCCTGGTTCAACATCAACTCCAACTGGGATCCCTACGGCGAGGACGCCACCGGAAATCTGGTGATAGCTGTCTATTCCTCCGACAGGGGAGCAGATATATTTGGCATGGAATTAAATGTCGGGGAAAAGGTGGTCGAAGCCTTAAAGGGAAACCATGTCATCGGCTGGGTGTTCCCGGAGGATGAGAGAACTGCCTTAAACGGCGTGTATTCAGGCGAATACTACGCTGCCCTTGTGATACCCGAAACCTTTACGAACGACATACTAAGCGTAACTGACGGAAATTTCCAGGGCGGGCGGATGTATTATTATGAGAACGAAAAAAAGAATGCCATCGCCACAAAGATCACCGGAAAAGCAAAGAATGCGGTCGAAAACCAGATCAATTCCACAGTGATGTCCACCATCACGGAGCTCATCGCGAAGGCGGGCAGGGCCTCCGACATCTCTGACAATTCCATTATGTTTGACTCTGTGACCCGCAGGATAGAATCTGTCCGGGCAAAGGCAGAGGGCTATATCGATGTGGTAAATGTGCTGATTCGGACTACGAGATCCGCGGATTCACTGATGGAGGGCTCTACAGTTCTGAATGAGAAGATTATCTCGGATCTCAGGGGAGATCTCTCCCTTGTAGGGGGTCTTGGCGCCGACACCGGTCTTTCTGCCCTTTCCCTGGCAAATATGCGCATGGCGGATTACCTGTACATCATCAGGGAGGCGGGCGATGATCTGGGCGACCTGAAAAAAGCCTTAAAGGGCATAATTTCCTACCTGGACGAATTAGAGGACAATATAGATGAGGTAAAGGATTCAGATAAGCTAAAGAAGCTGATGGAAGTGCTGGAGAATGAGCCGGAGCAGATCGCAGTATTTTTCTCCACGCCGCTGGATCTGGAGACACAGGCCATCTATCCCGTGAAAAACTACGGCTCGCAGATGGCGCCCTTCTACACGGTGCTCGCCATCTGGTTCGGTTCGCTGATACTGGTGGCCATCATACATACGGCGGTAAAGCCCGTCGAGGGCGTGAAGAAGCTTCATATATATGAGGAGTTCTTTGGCAGATATTTTCTGTTCTTTGTAACAGGGCAGATACAGACCATCGTCTGCGTGCTTGGAGACCTGTTCTTCTGCGAGATACAGAGTGAGCACAAATTCCTGTTCTGGCTGGTGTGCGCCACATCCAGCTTTGCCTTTACGATATTGATATTCTCGCTGACCTTTGCCTTCGGGAATGTGGGCGAGGCGCTGGCTGTGATCGTGATGGTGATCCAGGTGGCGGGAGCCGGCGGAACCTTTCCGAAGGAGGTTTTGCCCGGGGTCTACCGCATGGTTTACAGCTTCATGCCCTTTACCTACGCGATGGACGGCATCAAGGAGACGGTGGGCGGGCTCTACGGAAATGTATTTTTAGAGTGCGAGCTGAAACTGCTGGCTGTTGCAGGTATTTCCATCGTCATCGGCTTCGTGGGCAGGATCATCTTTTCACCCATGAATCACCTGATGGAAGAGGCAAAGGAAAAGACCGGGCTGATGCTCTGAAAAATCGGCCTGCAAGCGTTATTTAACCTGCCCGTAGCCACGCAGTAAATGCGTGGCTCGGGGATGAATAGTAACAGCGATTACGAAAAATTCGACAAATGCAATAGGTTTATCTTGATAAAGAGGAATTTTTGAAGTATTATAATACGATACAAGGGTCAAAAGGTTCAAATTATGCGCTTGCGCAATAATTTGAATACTGATACCGTGTACTATTACATAAACCCGAATTATTCACAGCAATAGGTAAAACATGCAAAATCAAGCGTCACGCTTGCG
>CALFUE010000009.1 GCA_937916345.1 uncultured bacterium | reverse complement strand
CGCCTCATCCTTCCCCACGGGAGGCATCCGCGCCACCTTTGAGGCGAGAGGCTACACAGCATGGGATCCCACATCCTACGCTTTTATCAAGGACAAAACACTCTGTATACCCACAGCATTCTGTGCCTACAGCGGAGAGGCACTGGATAAGAAGACACCGCTGTTACGTTCCATGGAGGCGCTGAGCAAGCAGGCGCTCAGGATATTAAAGCTCTTTGGAAACACATCAGCAAGGAGTGTCAGGACATCCGTCGGCCCCGAGCAGGAATACTTTCTTATCACCAGGGAGATGTACGACAGGCGCCCCGACCTCCGCTACACCGGAAGGACACTTTACGGCGCCAGATCCCCCAAGGGGCAGGAGATGGACGACCACTACTTTGGAGTGATAAAACCAAAAGTACAGGCCTTTATGATCGATTTGAATGATGAGCTGTGGAAGCTGGGAATACTGGCAAAGACTGAGCATAACGAGGTATCACCCGCGCAGCATGAGCTTGCGCCCATCTATTCCACCACAAATATCGCGACCGATCAGAACCAGCTCACCATGGAGATCATGCAAAAGGTTGCCGCGAAGCACGACCTCGTATGTCTGCTTCACGAAAAACCCTTCGCCGGGGTAAACGGAAGCGGCAAGCATAACAACTGGTCAATGGCCACCGACAGCGGAGTAAACCTCCTCTCTCCCGGAGAGACACCATACGAGAACGCGCAGTTTCTGTTGTTTCTGTGCGCCGTGATAAAGGCTGTGGATGATTATCAGGATCTCCTGCGGCTTTCGGTTGCGACAGCCGGAAACGATCACAGACTCGGTGCAAACGAGGCGCCACCCGCCATTATTTCAGTATTTTTGGGGGATGAGCTCTCCGCGATACTGGATGCCATCGAGCAGGACAAGCCCTACAAGGCTGACGAGAAAAAGATCATGAAGCTGGGTGTGGATGTGCTTCCGGCATTCCCGAGAGATACTACGGACAGGAACAGGACGTCACCCTTCGCCTTTACCGGAAATAAATTCGAGTTCAGGAGCCTTGGGTCTTCAAACTCCATCGCCTGCGCGAACATCATGCTGAACGCTTCCGTTGCGGAGTCGTTGAAGATCTATGCCGACAGGCTGGAGAATGCGGAGGATTTCGAGAAGACTCTCCACGAGATGATAAAAAAGACCATTAAGGATCACAGGAGGATACTTTTTAACGAGAACGGATATGACGATGCCTGGGTAAAGGAGGCGACTGAGGTGAGAGGCCTCAGTAACTACCGCACGACACCCGACTGCATGCCGCATATCCTGGATGAAAAAAATGTCACCATGCTCACCGGACAAAAGGTGTTCAGCAAGAAGGAGATAGAATCCAGATGTGAGATAATGCTGGAGAATTATTGCAAGCAGGTGCGCATCGAGGCAAATACCATGTACGACATGGCTATGAGGGATATCCTTCCCGCTGTGACAAAATACGCGGACAAGCTCTCGGGGGCTGTGGCAGTAAAACGGTCAGTAAACGCCTTCCTGGAATGTGCCTATGAGTCTGAGGTGGTGACAAGGCTATCGGATCTGGCCGATCAGATCTACAAAAAGGCGGGGGAACTGGATAAATCCATCAGCTCACTCCCGGATGCGAAGGATGTCATATCTGAGAGCTTTATGATCAGAGACCGCCTGCTCCCGATAATGAGCGAGCTTCGGGCAGCGGCTGATGAGGCGGAGACCATGGTGGATTCCGGCTGCTGGCCATATCCTTCCTACGGCGACATGCTTTTCAGCGTACGATAAATTTCAAGTGAGGTAGAAAAAATGTGTTCGATCATGGCATGGTGCAACCCGGCGGCAGACGAGTCAGAATTTAAGGATGCCTTGGACGAGATGACTTCGAGAGGTCCGGATGATAAGAGAGTGGTACGTACTGACGGCGGTCTCCTCGGTTTTAGAAGACTTTCCATCATGGGGCTTTCCCCCGGGGGAATGCAGCCCTTTTCACTGGGAGATTGCGAAGTGGTATGCAACGGTGAGATCTACGGGTTTACCTCTATGAGGGAGGAACTGATAAAAAAGGGTTACAGCTTTAAGAGCGACAGTGATTGTGAGATCCTGCTTCCCCTTTATTTTGAGTACGGCACAGAGTGTTTCCGCATGCTGGACGCCGAGTTTGCCTGCGTGATCCACGATGGAAAAAATGATGAATTTATCGCTGCAAGAGATCCCATCGGGATCAGACCTCTGTTCTATACCTACGACAAGGATGGAAAGATCATTTTTGCCAGCGAACCGAAAAGTCTGACTCCGCTCACCGGGGAAAAGATCTATCCCTTCCCTCCCGGTCACTATTATAAAAATGGAGAGTTCGTCTGCTTTTGTGATATCGCGCGCCCTGAAGGCTTCGTGAATGACGACCTTGAGACGGTGTGCGGCAATATCAGGGAAAAGCTGATCGCGGGTGTTGAAAAGAGGCTGATAGCGGACGCAAAGGTGGGCTTTCTTCTCTCGGGAGGCCTTGACTCATCCCTGGTCTGCAGCATCGCCCAGAGAAGAGAGAGCAGACCCATCAGGACCTTTGCCATCGGTATGAACGAGGATGCCATTGATCTGAAATATGCCAGACAGACGGCAGATTATCTGGGAACAGATCACACGGAAGTCATCATCACAAAAGATGACGTGTTATCCGCTCTGCCTGATGTGGTAAAGCTGCTCGGCACCTACGATATCACCACCATCAGGGCTTCCATGGGTATGTATCTCCTCTGCAAGGCGATCCATGAAAAGACGGATATCCGGGTTATCCTGACAGGCGAGGTCTCGGATGAAATCTTCGGTTATAAATATACCGATTTCGCCCCGAGTCCCGAGGCCTTTCAGAAGGAGGCGGAAAAGCGGGTCTCAGAGCTTTATATGTACGATGTGCTTCGGGCAGACAGATGCATATCCGTAAACTCTCTGGAGGCGAGAGTCCCCTTTGGAGATCTGGATTTCATAAAATACTGTATGGCAATAGATCCCGGGATGAAAGTGAACCGCTACGGTAAGGGTAAATATCTCTTAAGGCACGCCTTTGAGGGGCTGGATTATCTGCCATATGAGATATTGATGAGAGAGAAAGCCGCATTTTCCGATGCGGTGGGGCATTCCATGGTGGATCATATGAAGGCTTATGCAGAGAGAGTCTACACCGACGAAGAATACGAAAAGCTCCGTGTCAAATATACCCACGCGACGCCATTTACCAAGGAATCGCTTCTCTACCGTGAGCTCTTTGAGAAATACTATCCCGGTCAGTCTCAGATGATCAGGGATTTCTGGATGCCTAATAAGGAGTGGGAGGGCTGCGATGTGAACGACCCCTCTGCGAGAGTGCTCTCAAATTACGGAGCCAGTGGAGAATAACAAGATTTTTGACGGAAGGAGCGATATTTCCATGGCGATTCATGAAGAGTGCGGAGTCTTCGGGATATTCGGGAACAAGAGAACAAATGTGGCGCATCTCACCTATTACGGACTGTACAGTCTGCAGCACAGAGGGCAGGAGAGCTGCGGGATCGTGGTAAACGACGACGGAGTTTTCGATGTGCGAAAAGGCCAGGGGCTGGTAGGAGAGGTTTTTACGGATGATGTGCTGTCGTCGATGCCGCAGGGAAACGCGGCCATCGGCCATGTGAGATACTCTACCACCGGAGCCGGCACCATAGCAAACTGTCAGCCTCTCATAGTCAATCATATAAAGGGAAAGCTCGCGGTGGCTCATAACGGTAATCTGACCAACGCGCTTCCCCTCAGGGATGAGCTGGAAATGAACGGTGCCATATTTCACTCCACCAGTGACACTGAGACTATATGTTACATGATAATCAGGGAAAGACTGAAGACGCGCAGCATAGAGGAAGCTGTGAGTCTGGGAGTGTCTTACTTGGAAGGGGCATATTCCCTTTGCATAATGTCTGCGGCAAAAATGATAGCGGTTCGCGATCCATTGGGATTGCGGCCGCTTTGCTATGGGAAGACAGCTGACGGGGGCTATGTGGTGGCTTCCGAGAGCTGCGGGATACACGCCGTGGGAGGCGGGATGATAAGGGATATAGAGCCGGGTGAGATGCTGGTATTTTCGAGAAAGGATGGGGTTTGGGATATCACAGTATCTTCCATGAGGATCGCGGGAGGCGTCAGGCAAAGGAAATCATGTATATTTGAGTACATTTATTTCGCGAGACCTGACTCGGTGATAGACGGCGTCAGTGTCCACGAAGCCCGCAAACAGGCGGGAAAACTGCTTGCCATTGAGACACCGGTGGAGGCGGATGTGGTAATGGGAGTGCCGGATTCAGGGATAGACGCTGCCATAGGTTATTCCATGGAGAGCCGCATTCCCTTTGAGACCGGGCTGGTGAAAAACAAGTATGTGGGAAGGAGCTTTATCGCCCCCGGACAGGATCTGCGCACCGACACCGTCAGGATAAAGCTGAGTCCCATCAGAAATGTGATCTGCGGGAAAAAGATCGTTCTGATAGACGATTCCATCGTCAGAGGAACCACCATAAGGAGGATTGTCGATATGTTGAAGGATGCGGGGGCGGAGGAGATACACCTGAGGATATCCTCGCCGCCCTTCAGGCATCCCTGCTATTACGGGGTGGATATAGATTCCGAGGAATATCTGATAGCGAGCCACCACGACGAGTCCCAGATCGCAGAGATACTGGGAGTCGATTCCCTCGCTTTTTTGTCTACTGACGCTCTGGGCAGGATGATCGGGACAAGGGATTTCTGCCAGGCCTGTTTCAACGGGGATTATCCCACGCAGATACCATTGGAAAGAGGGAAGGACAGGTTTGAGAAACCTATAAGTTTTAGAGGTGATAAAGGATGACAAACAAAAAGAAGCTGGTGCTCTCCGACGGGAGCGAGTATGTGGGAGAGGGCTTTGGCGCTGACAAAGAAACCGTGTGCGAGCTTGTGTTCAACACCTCTGTCGTGGGTTATCAGGAGATCATCTCGGATCCTTCCTATACAGATCAGGCGGTGATCATGGCATACCCCCTCATAGGAAATTATGGCATCAATAAGGATGATTTCGAGACAAGGATACCGACCATAGGAGGGCTGATCGTCAGAGATTATCAGGACATTCCTTCAAATTTCAGATCTGAGAGATCTCTGTCTTCCTGCATGGAGGAATTTGGTATCCCGGGGATATCAGGGGTGGACACCAGAGAGCTGATCAGGAGGGTGAGAAACTTCGGGAGCCAGATTGTCTGTATGGCTGATGAGGCTACTTCCGCAGATGCGGCGTTAAAGGCAATCAGGGATTATCAGATGCCGAAGGATGCGGTATCAAAAGTCAGCAGGAAGAAGCCCGAAAGCTTCGGGCAGGGTGATGCGGGATTTCATGTGGCCTGCATAGACCTGGGAATGAAGGAAAATATCATCCGTTCTTTTCTTGCGAATGGGTGCTCCGTTACGGTTTTTCCGTGGGATGTGAAGGCGGAGGAGATCAGGAAATGCGCTCCCGACGGAGTGTTCCTGTCAAACGGTCCGGGTGATCCTTGCGATGTGAGACCGGCGATAGATTTGGTCAGGGAGCTGCGGGGGCAGTTTCCCATGTTTGGCATCTGTCTCGGTCATCAGATAATCGCTCTGGCCTATGGGGCTAAAACCTACAAGCTGAAGTTCGGGCACAGGGGAGGAAATCATCCCGTCAAAGACCTCGTTACAGGCAGGATCGAGATGACTTCACAGAACCACTCCTACGCTGTGGATGTGGACAGCCTGGAAAATACGGACTTAAATGTAACCCATATCAATTTACTCGACCGGACTGTGGAGGGGCTTTGCTCCGGGACAGATCCGTGCTTCTCGGTACAGTATCACCCGGAGAGCGCCCCGGGGCCAGGCGACGGGAGCTACCTCTTCGGGAGATTTAATGAGCTTATGAGCTGTATACAAAAGAAGTAATGGTCGTTTGGAAATGAGAAACGAATAAATGGTTATAGTGCAAAATGATACCAATGGTTTCCTGTAGAGGAGAATATGTTATACCTAAAAGGACGGATATCAAAAAGATACTT
>CALFUE010000008.1 GCA_937916345.1 uncultured bacterium | reverse complement strand
ACGAACCGGAGACCGTCGAGGTGTCGAAGAGGTTTGCTCCGAGGTCCTCGGTGGCGAGAGTGTCTTCGCCCTCGTACCAGGACATCAGCACGAACTTGCCGAGCGTCGTGGAGGCGTATTCCGCGGCGAGCAGACAAACGGGATACCCTATATCTACTTAGGACACAGTGAGGATGCCATTCACTGGGAGTTTGATCCCGACCGCATCCCCTTCAAAAACGAAAAGGGTGAGGATTTCATGCCTGTTTACGCTTATGATCCCCGCCTGGTAAAGGTAGAGGATACCTACTACCTCATCTGGTGCCAGGATTTCTACGGAGCATCCATAGGCATGGCAAAGACCGCCGATTTCAAGACATTTACCCGCATAGAAAACCCCTTCATTCCATTCAATAGAAATGCAGTGCTCTTCCCGCGAAAGATAAACGGAAAGTTCATGCTTTTATCCCGTCCCTCAGATTCCGGCCATACGCCCTTCGGCGATATATTCCTCAGTGAATCTCCGGATATGGAGTACTGGGGTCATCACAGACATGTTATGGGACGCAGCGGAAACTGGTGGGAGAGCGTAAAGATCGGAGGCGGAGCAGCTCCCATCGAGACATCCGAGGGCTGGCTGCTGTTCTACCATGGGGTTTCAGGTACCTGCAACGGCTTTGTATATTCTATCGGCGGCGCCATACTGGATCTGGATGAGCCATCAAGGGTGCTCTACCGCTGCGAGAATTTCCTGATCACACCTGAGGAGTGGTACGAGGAGAGAGGCTTTGTGCCTAATGTCACATTCCCCTGCGCCACTATCCACGATCCGGATTCCGGAAAGATCGCCATCTACTACGGCTGCGCGGACAGTTATGTAGGTCTTGCCTTTACGAAGTTCGACGAGATTGTAAAATACATCAAGGATCACAGCAGGACAAGCGACGATGACACATGTCCCGGAATCAGATAGGAGACGGAAAAAATGAGCGCATTGGAAAAACTATCGGATGAGATAAAGGAACACCTTTTTATGGTCATAATCCCCTTCTGGAGAAAGCTCCGCGACGATGAGTTCGGAGGCTACTACGGATGGATGGACTACGACCTGAAATTAGACAAAAAGGCGATAAAGGGCTGCATCCTGAACAGCCGTATCACCTGGTTCTTTTCAAATGCATATATGGCCATGAGAGACGGCTATATCACTGAGGAGGACATCAGGAAATACAAGATCACAAAGGAGGACATTCTAAAGGAGGCACGCCATGGCTATGAGTTTCTGGTGAACAGGTGCCTCGACCGAGCAAACGGCGGCATCTACTGGTCGTTGGAGTACGACGGGACTCCCGCCGACACTATAAAGCACACCTACAATCAGGCTTTCGCTATCTACGCGCTGTCGTCCTATTATGACGCCTCCGGTGATGAGGAAGCGCTGAAGCTGGCAAAGGAGCTTTATGGGATAATAGAGGAGCGCTGCACGGATGACCTCGGTTATATGGAGGCGTTCACCGTGGACTGGAAGCCTGAGTCAAACGAAAAGCTTTCCGAAAACGGCGTCATGGCTGACAAGACCATGAATACTCTGCTTCATGTGTTTGAGGCCTACACGGAGCTTTACCGCGTCTCAAAGTACGAGCCCGCCGGCAGGCGTCTGGAGTGGATACTCGATGTCATCGCTGACAAAATCTATAATCCGGAGCTTCACCGTCAGGAGGTATTCTTTGACAGAGAGTACAATTCCCTCATTGATCTCCATTCCTACGGTCACGATATAGAGACCGCATGGCTGACTGACAGAGGAGTTGAGGTTCTGGGTGAAAAGAAATATTTTGACAAGCTGACACCCATCACAAAGGATCTTACCGGACAGATCTACACAGTGGCCTTTGATGGACATTCCCTGGCTGACGAGTGCGAGAAGGGCGTGGTAAACGAGCATCGCATCTGGTGGGTGCAGGCTGAGACTGTCGTGGGCTTCTTAAATGGCTACTTCATGGACGAGAGTCATGACGAGTACCTGAAGGCAGCCCTTGCCCAGTGGGACTTTATAAAGGACAAGCTAACCGACAAGAGAGACGGCTCCGAGTGGTACTGGGAGGTTGATGCGTCCGGAATCCCCTATCCCGACAGACCTATCGTAGAGCAGTGGAAATGTCCCTATCACAACGGCCGCATGTGTCTCGAGGTGATCAGGCGCGTGGCCGATCACAATAAATAATCCATTCCCCCACTTACGTGCAAGCACGACGTGTGCGATGGCTTTTTGCAATGGAATCATAAATTTCAGGTATACACTTATAAAGGAGCGAGACATGATTCATCCACGGTACAATACCAGGAAAGAAGAGCAGGAGAAATTTCTCTCCATAAAGAATGAAAAATCAGATTTTTACAACGGTATCTATGAACGTTACAAGAATCCTGTCCTGACCAGAGACCACATCCCGGTGGAGTGGATCTACGACATTGATCAGGACACAAACCCGTATTTCATGGAGCGCCTCGGAATAAATGCAGTAATGAACTCCGGTGCTCTCTATCTGGACGGAAAATATTATCTGGTTGCCCGCATCGAAGGCGCCGACAGAAAGTCCTTCTTCGGAGTTGCGGTGAGCGACAACGGCGTGGACAATTTCCGTTTCACGGATTATCCCATTCTGCTGGATGACACCTGTCCGGAGGAGACCAATGTGTACGACATGCGCCTCACGAAGCATGAGGATGGCTATATCTACGGGGTGTTCTGTTCCGAGAGCAAGGACACTTCCGTCAATGACCTCTCCGCAGCGGTTGCCGCAGCAGGTATCGTCCGTACGAAGGATCTGAAGACCTGGGAACGTCTGGACAACTTAAAGACCCTGCGCTCGCCCCAGCAGAGAAATGTCGTGCTTCATCCCGAGTTTGTAAACGGAAAGTACGCATTCTACACCAGACCTATGGATGATTTCATCGAGACAGGATCGGGCGGAGGAATCGGCTTCGGACTCTGTGACGACATAACACATGCCGTCATCGACGAGGAAAAGATGACCTCCCTCAGAAAATATCACACCATCACCGAGGCAAAGAACGGCGCGGGCGCTGTGCCGATAAAAACCGACAGGGGATGGATACACATCGCTCACGGTGTCAGAAATACAGCGGCGGGACTCCGATATGTCATTTACGCCTTCGCCACGGCTTTAGATGATCCTTCGCGCGTCATCGCGGAGCCATCGGGACTTCTGATAGGCCCCAGAGGCTGGGAGAGAGTCGGTGACGTGTCAAATGTGGTATTTACAAACGGCGCCATAGTAAACGGGAAAAATGAGGTCTATATCTACTATGCAGCCTCAGATACGAGAGTGCATGTGGCAACCACCACCATCGACCGCATCACGGATTTTGTGTTCAACACACCCGCGGATCCCGGCAGAAGTGTACAGTGCGTGGCTCAGAGATGTGATCTAATAAAGAAAAATTTAGAACTGTTGAAAAAATGATTGAGCCGGAATGGTATCAACTAAAGGTAGATTTAACGACGTCAGAGGGTAATGTGGTGAAAACAAGTATCGATTTAAGAGCTGGGTTTGTCAACAAGGGTGATCAGTCAAAGATCAGGAGTGTTATGAGGCGCGCTGAGGCAGGCGAGCCTATTACCGTGGCGTTTTTGGGGGGCTCCATCACCCAGGGTTCTCTGTCCAGCACTCCGGATCTCTGCTACGCGTCACGAGTTTACGCCTGGTGGAAGGAAAGCTTCCCGAATTCAGAGATAACCTGTATAAATGGCGGAATCGGAGCCACCGATTCACAGTTCGGCTGTGCCAGAGTGGCAGAGGATGTGCTACGCTATGAGCCCGATATGGTTCAGGTAGAATTCGCGGTAAATGACGACTGTAATGAGCACTTTCTGGAGACCTGCGAGGGTGTGGTCAGACAGGTGCTCTCGGCTTTATATCCCGATGGGAGGACGCCCGCCCTGATGCTCATGTATAATGTCCGCTACGATAATGGAGCCAGTGCTGAGCTGATGCACTCAAAGATCGCGAGACATTACGATCTGCCGGCGGTATCCATGCGAAGCACCATCTATCCCCTGCTCCTCTCGGGTGAACTGGAAAACCGCGACATTACGCCGGATGATCTCCACCCGAATGACGCGGGGCACGAGCTGGTGGCGAGTGTCATCACCTATTCCTTAGACGAGATAAGGGCTGCGGATCTGCCGGAGCCGGCTAAAAAATCGCTTCCTGCTCCTCTCACAGAGGATCGCTATGAGTCGTATCACAGATATCGCAACAATAATTCTGCAGATATTTTAAGGGTCTGCGAGGGCTTTACGGCAGACGGCGAGCCTCAGTCCGGCATAACAGATATCTTCAGGAACGGCTGGACTGCTGCAGAAAAGGGCGCTTATATGGAGTTCGAGCTGGAGGCGAAAGTCATAGGGCTTCAGTACCGCCGGACTATACAGCTCCCCGCCCCCGTGGCTACGGTCACCGTGGATGGAAACACCGAAAAGACCTTCATACTGGATGCCAATTTTGACGAGACCTGGGGAGACAAGCTCTGCCTTATGACAGTGCTGGAAAGCGAGGAGAAATCCCGCCACACCCTGCGCGTAGAGCTCACCGAAACTCATTCGGATGATGAACTGCCATTTTATTTGGTTTCAGTACTTGCAGGTTAATTATTAAATTAGGAGTTAACTATGGATTCGAACGAAGTGATTTTTCTCACACCGTGTTTCTCCCACACCATCTGGGGCGGAAACAAGCTTCGCACAGTCTTCGGCTATGATGAGAGCGGAGACGATATAGGAGAGTGCTGGGGCGTGAGCGCTCATCCCAGCGGTGACTGCACCGTCAGAGGCGGGGCTTACGATGGAAAGAAACTTTCGGAACTGTGGAAGGAGGCGCCGGAAATCTTCGGAAGCTTTGACAGCGACCGCTTCCCACTTTTGATAAAGATCATAGACGCAAGAGACGACCTGTCTATACAGGTACACCCTGACGATGAGTATGCCGGTGTCCATGAGAATGGCTCTCTCGGAAAGACAGAGTGCTGGTACATCCTGGACTGCGATGAGGATGCCACCATAGTGGTCGGTCACAACGCAAAAGATAAGGAAGAGCTTAAAGACATGATAAAGTCCGGCAGATGGAATGACTTCATCCGCCTGCTCCCCATCAGGAAGGGAGATTTCATACAGATTGACCCCGGTACTGTCCACGCCATAAAGGGCGGAACACTGCTGCTGGAGACACAGCAGTCCAGCGATATCACCTACAGGGTCTACGACTATGACAGACTGCAGAACGGGCTGCCCAGACAGCTGCACATCGATCAGAGCATTGATGTCATTGTGACCCCTGCGAAATCGGCGGAGGAATCCGTGATCCACAGGACCGACGACTCAAAGAACAGGGTGATAGAGCTCTATTCCTGCAAATACTATACCGTGAGCAGGATGAGTGTGGACGGCGAGGCAGTGATTGACATATCCGGTGCTCCCTTTACGATAATGTCAGTTACCGAGGGCGAGGGCAGCGTAAACGGAAACAATATAAAAAAGGGTGATCACTTCATCCTGCCCCACGGCACAGACGAAGCTAAGGCAGCAGGAAATATGGAACTGGTTTTTTCCAGACCATGATACGCAGCACAGTGCACACAACGTGTGCGTGCTGCGTATCATGGTCGGGGGCAAAATACCTTTTGACCCCGACATCATAGTATATATTGACAGCAAATCCTCAAAAGATTAAAATTTTTCATGAAACGGAATTGTGTTGTTATAAAAGGGTTTTAAATGTATGAAAATTTACAAAGTTTCCGAACTGAAGCCGGGCATGATAGTAAAGGCTCCTGTCCTGACCAGGCAGAACCAGATCCTCGCGATACCGGGGGAGGAGATCGACAGAAAACTGATCTCCCGCATGGAATTTTACGGTATCACGGAAATACAGGCAGAGGATCCTGCCGCGGAGGCCGCTAAGGCAGCCCCTGTGCCTGCCCCCACACCGGCTCCCGGGCCGGAGCCTGTTCCAAAGGTGGATACCATGGCGGCGGCTCACGGATATTCTACCAAGGTGCGCCTCTCGGAAAACTTTCAGCAATACACCATAAAGAGCGCACGGGGCATCGGTGTGCTTCAGGCTCAGATAGAAGCATTTCTCCGTGACAAGACACCCTTTGACACGGAAGCCCTGCTTAATATGACCAGGTCTCTCATCAGACCCGGACAGACCGTTATCGAATATTTCGACATGATGCATAACATGCGCTCGAATGATGACTCCATCTATTCGCATTCACTGAATGTCGCAATGATATCCAATATCCTGGGCAGGTGGCTGAAAATGTCACAGGCCGACAGAGATACCCTTGTTATCGCAGGTTTGCTGCATGACATCGGAAAGGCCAAGATACCGCCTGAGATCCTCAATAAAAAAGAAAAGCTTACCGACGAGGAATTCGCTTTGATGAGATCCCATGCTCAGATGGGTTATGATCTCTTAAAGGACGAATCCTATCTGGACAACAGGGTAAAAAAGGCTGCGCTGATGCACCATGAGAGGTGCGACGGCACAGGCTACCCCATGGGACTCCAGGAGGTTTTGATAGACGACTTCGCGATGATAATAGCCATCGCGGATGTATATGATGCCATGACGGCCTCCAGAAAGCATCGTGTGGCAATGTGTCCCTTCCAGGTGATCGCGGAATTTGAGGTCGACGGCTTGCATAAATTCAAGCCTGAGTATATACTTACATTCTTGAGAAAGATTGCGTCCACCTACCAGAACAACCAGGTGGTACTGAATGACGGGCGCAGCGGAAAGATCATACTGCTGAACCAGAACCAACTGTCTAAGCCTCTGGTGCAGCTGTCAGACGGCAGCTGCATAGATCTCGCGAAGTCCAGTCTTTTCATTCAATCGATTGTCTGATAATATGATGTCGGGGTCAAAAGGTATTATCATAATACTTTACTGAAAGAGGTATTGAATAATGGCAGAAAAAAAATTGGTGGAATCCATCACATCCCGTGATGTGGATTTTGCCCAGTGGTACACAGATATATGTGTCAGAGCGGGACTCATAGGCTACACCTCCGTAAAGGGGTGTATGGTAATAAAGCCTCTGGGTTATGCTATCTGGGAAAACATACAGACAGCAATGAACGAGCGCTTCAGGGCGACAGGAGTGGAAAATGTCTACATGCCCATGTTTATACCGGAATCATTGCTCCAAAAAGAAAAGGATCATGTAGAAGGCTTCGCCCCTGAGGCTGCCTGGGTCACTCACGGCGGCTCAAAGGAGCTTGCGGAGCGCATGTGTGTGCGCCCAACATCCGAGACGCTCTTCTGTGACTTCTACCATGATGAGATACATTCTTACAGGGATCTCCCAAAGATCTACAACCAGTGGTGCTCAGTGGTGCGCTGGGAGAAGGAGACCCGTCCATTTCTTCGTTCCAGGGAATTTCTGTGGCAGGAGGGACATACCATTCATGCTACCTATGAGGAGGCTGAGGAGCGCACCGTTCAGATGCTGAACCTCTATGCGGATTTCATGGAGGAGATGCTGGCGATACCCGTCATCAAGGGACAGAAGACTGAGAAAGAAAAATTCGCCGGAGCCGTTGCTACATATACCATGGAGGCGATGATGCATGACGGTAAGGCGCTGCAGTCGGGAACAAGTCACAACTTTGGAGACGGCTTTGCTAAGGCTTTCAACATACAATATACAGATAAGAACAATAAGCTGCAATATGCTCATCAGACATCATGGGGCATGTCCACAAGATTAATCGGAGCCCTTATTATGGTTCACAGCGATGATGCGGGACTATGCCTGCCTCCTGTAATTGCGCCTACACAGGTGTGCGTAATACCTATTCAGCAGAAGAAGGAAGGAGTGCTCGACAAGGCAAAGGAGATACTGAAAACT
>CALFUE010000007.1 GCA_937916345.1 uncultured bacterium | reverse complement strand
GCTTGATTTTGCATGTTTTACCTATTGCTGTGAATAATTCGGGTTTTATCATATTATGATGTCGGGGTCAAAAGGTATTTTGCCCCCGACCATAATGCTGTTACAGGTAATCATTTATATTGAAGCTCTCGCCTGTCTCCTGCTCGTCATCAATGATACCGGGAACGAATTCGGTGACGATGGTATTGCCGGTGGCCGGGTCGATGTAGTAGCGGTTTATGGCTCCTGTATAGGAATGATAGAGCACCACGATCTCCCCCTCATCCTCTGTCGATACATCCCAGTAGTCATTCTCCACGGCGCCGGTCTCGTAACCGGGGTTCTTTTCCTGATAGCTGGCTATGACCGCATTCATGGCTGATTCTTCTGTCATGGCACTGAGGGCATCGGATGCCTCTGTCCGGGTGTCTGTTGCCGCATCCGCCGGCTCGTCATTCCCGGCTCCGCAGGCCGACAATGTAATTGCCGCGCAGACGATCGCAGGGATCAGTATTTTTTTTGTCTTCATTTTTTATGTTCTCCTTTCTCCGCCATCTCAACCAGGCGTCTCAGGCGGTGATTTACACCGCTCTTTCCGACAGGGGGATCGAGCATGGCGCCAAGCTCTTCTAAAGAGGCATCAGGATTTGCCAGGCGCAGCTCCGCAATCTCACGGAGACTCCCGGGAAGATCAGGGAACCGTCCCGCGCCCATAAGCTTTTCGATTGCCTCCCTCTGCTTCACATAGGCATTTGCCTGCTTGGTGAGATTGGCAGTCTCACAGTTCACCCGGCGATTTACCTGCCCCCGAAGCTCCTTCACCACCCTGACATTCTCCATCTCAAGCAGAGCCCTGTGGGCTTCTATCATGCCAAGAAAATCTACCACGGAATCACCGTCGTGTGTGTAAACAATATATCGATTCCTGCGAAGTGTTTTCTTGGGATTAAAATCAAGTTTTAATAAAGTATCACAAATCAGGCTCGCGTCTTCCTCCTTAGGACAGACAAATTCCAGATCATAGCCCCGCTCCGGGGCACTCAGGGTTCCGACCGCCAGGAAGGCTCCCTTCAGAAAATTCTTCTTGCAGCAATCCTGAAAGATTACTGCCTCAGAAAACTCCGGATACGTATTATTCAGCTTTTCCCTCAATTTTTCACATAAAACCAGGGTCTGCCCCTCACCTGTGCCGAAGCGCATCAGGGCAGACAGCTCTGCTATCATACAGTGGCGCGCCGCCGGCAGTTTTTCATATAATTCATCCTTTATATCCGAGCTGAAGGACATGGAATCACCACCTTCCCAGAAGCCTGACCTCCGGCTCCAGACGGACATTAAATTCCGAATATACCTTTTCGGAGACACGATCCATGAGCTCCTTTATGTCAGAGGCGGAAGCGCCGCCTTTATTTATGATAAAGCCACAGTGCTTCTCGCTTACGGCAGCGCCACCCACTTCTAAACCCCGAAGCCCCGCGTCGGAGATGAGTTTTCCGGCGAAGTACCCTTTAGGTCTCTTGAAAGTCGAGCCTGCGCTGGGGTACTCCAGCGGCTGTTTTTCGATCCTGCGGCGCTGGAAGTCTTCCATCCTTTCTTTAATCTCGTTTTTATTCCCTCTGTTTAAGAAGATGTCGGCCGACAGGATTATTGCATTCATCTCTTCTACGGCAGAGTGTCTGTAGGAGAGATCAAGCTTTTCCGCAGGAAGCTCCCTGCGTATGAAGGCACTGTTTTCATCGGGTATCAGTACCGAAACCTGCTTTAAGACCTGCTTCATCTCACCGTCGTAGGCTCCCGCGTTCATGAACACTCCGCCTCCCACTGTGCCGGGTATGCCTCCCGCAAACTCGAAACCGGTCAATCCCTGCTCACAGGCAAAGGAAGCGGTGTGGGTAAGAAGCTCCCCCGCTCCTGTCCGAAGAACAGCTGTATCGCTGTCATCCACATCTGCCGCTGAACCAGAAAGCTGCCTGATACCGCGGAAGCCCTTACCAATCTCTATGACAACACCCTCGATGCCGGCATCGGAAACAAGGAGATTAGACCCATTTCCTATAACCGTATAGGGGGCGCCCTCATCCTTCAGCGTCTCGAGAACCTCCGGCAGGCTTGACGCATCGGGCGTCAAATAGCAGTCAGCAGTTCCTCCCGCCCGAAAGGTGGTATGGGCGCTCATAGGCTCATTTAACCGCAGATTTTCGATTCCAACTATCCCGGCCAGCTTTCTGTACATCTCACGCCTCTTCCAAAAATACCTGGTAACTCCTGTATGACTCATAGAGATCCACCTTTGAGATGATCTCCCAGGGGGCGTGCATTGAGAGCACTGCCACGCCGGAATCAATGACATTCATGCCGAGGTTTGCGGTGATGTAGGCGATGGTGCCGCCTCCGCCGATGTCGACCTTCCCCAGCTCAGCCGTCTGGTAATAGACATCGTTGGCATCAAAGATGCCGCGGAGCTTTGCCATGTACTCGGCGTTGGCGTCATTGGAGCCGGATTTTCCCCTGGAGCCGGTGTACTTGTTGAACACCACGCCCCTTCCGAAATATGCAGCGTTCTTTGTCTCAAATACACTGGCGTAATTCGGATCGAAGGCCGCGGAAACATCGCTGGAGAGCATGAAGGAATTGGCGAGCGCGCGCCTCAGCGAGACATTTGAATCCTTTCCATTGAGAGCGAGAAGCTCAGCCACGGTGTTCTCGAAAAAGCGGGACTGCATGCCCGTGGCTCCGACGGAGCCGATCTCCTCCTTGTCCACCAGAAGGCATACAGATGTTCTCTTCGGCTTTCTCATCGCAAGTATCGCCTCAAACGAGGGATATGCACAGACTCTGTCGTCGTGACCATAGCCCATTATCATAGAACGATCCAGTCCAAAATCCCTTGCCTCACCAGCAGGAACAACTTCGATCTCAGCAGAGAGAAAGTCTTCTTCCTCAACGCCATATTCTTTCTGCAAAATCCTGATTATATTTTCCTTTACTCTTTCCCTGATCTTCTCGCCCTTCTTATCCTTCTCGTCTGCCACCGGAACGGAACCGATAAGCACATCGAGAGCCTCGCCCTCAACAACCTTTGCACCTTTCTTTTCCATCTGCTCGGAAGCGAGATGGATCAACAAATCACTGATACCGACTACCGGATCGCCGGGCTTGTCGCCGATGTTTACCTTTACCACACTGCCGTCCTTCTTCACGATCACTCCATGGAGCGCCATTGGAATGGTGACCCACTGATACTTCTTCACGCCGCCGTAATAGTGGGTATCCAGAAGAGTCAGCTCGTGATCCTCGTACAGAGGATTCTGCTTCAGATCCAGGCGGGGCGAGTCGATGTGGGCACCAAGGATGTTCATGCCGTCCTCGATGTCATCCTTTCCTATAACGAAAAGCACCAGTGATTTTCCCATCTGATCAGAGTAAATACGATCTCCGGCCTTAAGCTTCTTTCCTGCCTTTATCAGATCAGCGAGGTCCCTGAAGCCGTCCTTTTTTGCCTTCTCAATAAATGTCTCTGTACACTCCCTCTCTGTCTTGTTCTCAGAGATGAATTTGCGATAGTCCTCCGCGAAGTCCATCACACGGGAAACTTTGCCGCCCTTGTAGGCATCCCAGGCGTTTTTTCTTTCCATTTTATTAATTCCTCCTTTACATTAATTATATTTTAGAAGTTTTTGATATTTTCCTGAACTCTTCTGTAAAGCTCGTGAGCCGCGTTATAGCCCATCTTCTTCTGGCGGTGGTTCGCTGCCGCGGTCTCGCAGATCACCGCGAGGTTACGGCCGGGACGGATGGGGAGCTTGTGGCAAACCACCTTGTTGCCGAGAAACTCCTTGTATTGCTCCTGCATGCCCATTCTGTCGTACTGAGTCTCTTTTTTCCAATCCTCCAGCTCGATGACGAGGTCGATCTGCTGGCTCTCCTTTACGCATTCTACGCCGTAGAGGGATTTGATATCGATCATGCCGATACCCCTTACCTCTATGAAATTGCGGGTAAGCTCGGGCGATGTACCGATGAGAGTCCTGTCATTTATGCGGTGTATTTCCACCACATCGTCTGTCACCAGTCTGTGCCCGCGGCGGACCAGCTCAAGCGCCGCCTCACTCTTTCCGATGCCGCTCTCTCCCATAATCAGCACCCCCTCTCCATAGACATCGCATAGGACGCCGTGAATGCCGATTGTGGGCGCCAGCTCCTCGCTGAGGATCCTGATGACCTCTGCGGTAAAATCCGAGGTGGTGCGCTCAGTACCGAGTATTGGGGTATTGTGAACAATCGCAGCATCCATGAAGTCATCGTCGGCCTGAAAACCCCTGCAGAATACCACACAGGGCACATCGAACTCAAAGAACCTGTTGTAGGCCTTCTTTCTCATCTTTTTCTCCATCTGCTGGAGAAAAGCAAACTCAACCATTCCTATTATCTGTACGCGGCCGTTTGCGAAATGCTCAAAATACCCGGACAGCTGCAGGGCAGGCCTGTTTATCTCGGAAATGGATATCTCTTTCTCCGACAGTTCCACCTCCTCCGTGTAATTCACCAGATCCATCAGCTCCGCAAGACGCTTCACAGACACCACTTTATCCATGACTAACCCCTCCTTCTTAAAAGAAATCTCATTTTAACTATTCCTTTATAATTTGTATCCCCCACTCAAACCTAATGTATACAATCGTTCAAAAATATTATTTGTAAACCGTCTCATTTCCCATTTTACGTTTTTTTGCGTCAAATTTAAATGTTGTGTGAACCACCATTTATTAACAGTAATGCAGGAAAATTCAAATCATTTTCCTGCCATGTCAATTCTGGACTCCGAGGGTTTTTAACTCTTAATTATATCGGTTATCCACAACATTTTTGGGGTTATCCACAGTTTTTTTACCATTATGAAAAAAATCCCAGACGGTTTTTGCAGCTTTTGCATTCATGGAAGGTGCAGCTGCAAGTTCCTCCTCGGTCGCCTCCCTGATCCGGTCAACGGATTTAAATGTCAGGAGAAGGCTTTTCCTCCTTTTTTCCCCAACGCCGTCAATATCGTCTAATATAGATTTAATCTGCCCTTTATTACGCAGTGAACGATGATACTCTATCGCAAAGCGGTGTGCTTCATCCTGAATGCGCGTGATCAGTCTGAAAGCCTCGGAATGAGTGTCTACAGGCAGCTCCACATTGTTGAAATAGAGTCCTCTGGTCCTATGGCGTTCATCCTTTACCATGCCGCAGACTGGTATCTCAATTCCAAGAGAATCAAGGACTTCCAGGCATATATTAACCTGACCTCTGCCGCCGTCCATCATTATCACATCAGGTCTGTGCTCAAAACCGCCTCCCACATGGGTAAAGCGGCGGGTAAGCACCTCCCTCATGGAGGCGTAATCGTCGGGTCCCTCCACGGTCTTTATCGTAAATCTGCGGTAATCGCTCTTTTTCGGCTTTCCACCCTCGTAGACCACCATGGATCCGACGGGGTAGACTCCGGAAATATTTGATATATCGTAGGCCTCCATTCGATAGAGTCCTTCCTCCCCAAGGAGCGTCTCGATCTCCCTGACCGCACCCACTGTCCTTGCCTCCTCCGCCAGCAGGCGGTCCCGGTCCTTCGTGAGCTTCATCACGGCGTTTTTTGACGCCAGCTCCACCATACGGTTTTTCTCACCACGCTGCGGGATCCTGATTCGCACACTGCCGCCGCGCAATCCGGTGAGATAATTCTCCAGGACTGTTCTGTCCTCAGGCTCAATAGGCAGCAGAATCTCCGGCGGCACCATGGGCGCCGAGCCGTAAAACTGCTCTATGAAATAAGAGAGCACCTTCGCGTCGTCATCATTCTCCCCTGCGTGCAGCAGCACCTCGTCGGAGCCTGTCATGCGGCCGCTCCGTATAAAAAATATGCACACCACAGCATTCCCGCCGTCTCTTGCCACGGCAGCGATATCCCTGTCCGTCCTTGTGTCATCCAGATGGGTAATCTTTTGTTTTTCCCTGAGGGCGAGAACACTTCTGTACATGTCTCTGTATGAGGCAGCCTCCTCGAACCTGAGCTCCGAGGAAGCTGTCTCCATCTTTTCTTTTAATTCACGGATAAGAGGTGTAAAGCTGCCGCCGAGAAATTCCATCACTTGCTTTATCCGCTCGAGGTATGCCTCCTCGTCCACCTCCCCCTGACAGGGCGCGTCACACTGGCCTATGTGATAATTCAGGCAGGCTCTTTCATGACCTTTCAGGCTTCTGCAGGTGCGGATGCGATATGCCTTTACCAACAGACCGATCAGATCCTTCAGGGCTCCCGCAGAGACGAAGGGACCGAAATACGCGGAGCCATCCTGCCTCAGCTCCCGTGAAAAAATCACTCTGGGAAATTGCTCCCCCAGAGTCACCTTAACAAACGGATATGTCTTGTCGTCTGTCAGAAGGGTATTGTATTTAGGCCGGTGCTCCTTGATAAGATTGCACTCCAGCACCAGTGCCTCCACCTCGCTGTCGGTCACCACATACTCAAACCACTCTATGAGGGTGACCATGACATCCTTTTTCGCGCCCTCTGAGTGGGATTCCTGAAAGTACTGATGCAATCTGTGGGAAAGGTTTTTGGCCTTTCCCACATATATGATCGTATCTGTCTCGTCGTGCATCAGATACACGCCGGGCAGATTCGGCACTTTTTTCAGTTCATCCTCTATACAAAAAGGCATCTGTCACTCTTCCTCGGTCATATCACTCTTTACCGCAGCCATGTTCTCCTTGTCGGCGGTGCGCTCCGTCATCTCCTTTATCTCATCCTTTACGGACTTATCCTCCGGGAGAGGGATGTGCTTCATCTCGCAGAATATCTCCATAAACTCGCGGCCGGTAATGGTCTCCTTTTCGTAGAGGTAATCGGCAATGCGGTCGAGTATCTCCCGGTTTTCCTCAAGCAGCTCGTAGGCCTTCCGGTAGGAATCGTCGATCTTTTTGTGGATGACCTTGTCTATGAGAGCCGCGGTCTCGTCGCCGCAGTTCAGCACAGGGGTACCGTCCAGATATCTGGTCTCTACAGACTCGAGACTCATCATACCAAACTCGTCAGACATACCGTACTGCGTCACCATGGCTCTGGCGATCTTTGTGGCCATCTCGATATCATTTGCGGCGCCGGAGGTGGCAACATTGAACACGAGCTCCTCCGCGGCGCGGCCGCCCATATAGGTAATGATCTTTGCGTCAAGCTCATCCTTTGTCTGGAGAAATTTTTCCTCCTCGGGAGTCTGGAGCGTATAACCCAGCGCTCCCATGGTACGGGGCACGATGGTGATCTTTTGAACGGGCTCGGTGTTCTTCTGAAGAGCGGTCACCATAGCATGTCCCACCTCATGGTAGGAAACCACATGCCGCTCATGGTCTGACATGGCGCGATCCTTCTTTTCCTTGCCTCCCACAGCCACCAGCTCGAAAGCCTCGAAGAGGTCTGCCTGATTAACCAGAGAACGCTTGTGCTTCACGGCGTTTATGGCAGCCTCGTTTATGATATTTGCCAGATCGGAGCCCACCAGACCGGCTGAAGCCAGCGCTATGGCATCCAGATCCACGGTCTCATCCAGCCGTACATCCTTCGCGTGTACCTTTAATGTCTCAAGCCTGCCTTTCATATCAGGCTTGTCCACAATGATACGCCTGTCGAAACGGCCGGGACGCAGCAGTGCCTTGTCCAGCACCTCGGGGCGGTTGGTGGCCGCGAGGATCAGCAGTCCCTTCGAGGTGTCAAAACCGTCCATTTCTGCTAAAAGCTGATTTAATGTCTGCTCCCTCTCGTCATTTCCACCGCCGTAACGGGAATCACGGCTCTTTCCTATGGCATCGATCTCATCAATAAATATGATACACGGCGAGTTCTTCTGCGCTTCCTTGAACAGATCGCGAACCCTGGAAGCGCCCACGCCCACAAACATTTCTACGAAGT
>CALFUE010000006.1 GCA_937916345.1 uncultured bacterium | reverse complement strand
GTTAAAGGAGCTGGAGCCTACGGAAGGACGGATCATCATAAATGACAAGCCTCTCAAAAATATCCCCCGTAAGGAGGTTCCCTATTTCAGACGTCAGATCGGCTGTGTATATCAGGATTTTCGTCTGTTAAAGGACAAAAACGTCTATGAGAATGTGGCATTCGCCATGCGCGTGGTGGGGGAATCCAATCGAAATATAAAGAGAAAAGTACCCATCATGCTCTCTTTGGTAGGACTTGCCGCAAAATACAAGTCCTATCCGGATCAGCTCTCAGGTGGTGAGCAGCAGAGAGTGGCCATTGCGCGTGCTCTAGTAAATGAGCCTGGTATCCTGCTGGCGGACGAGCCTACGGGAAATCTGGACAATGACAATGCCTGGGAGATAATGAAGCTCTTGGAGGAGATCAATTCCCGAGGCACTACTGTTGTCGTCGTGACGCACAATATGGAGATCGTCCGCGCTCTTGGCAAGAGAGTCATCACCATCCACAAGGGAAACCTGGTGCGAGACAGCATTTAGGGGGAAGCTATGGGTATTAACGCGTTCACTTATTCCATAAAGCAAGGCTTTGTGAATATATGGAAAAACAAGATGTTTTCTCTGGCTTCTGCGGCAACGATGGCGGCCTGTATATTTCTTTTCGGCCTTTTCTACATGATCGTTGTGAATTTTCAGAGCATGGTGAGCAATGTGGAGGAAGGTGTGGCAGTTACGGTATTCTTCGACGAGGGCATCTCGGATTCTGAGATAGACGCCATCGGAGCTGCTATCAGGATGCGCCCCGAGGTCTCCGACTGCGTGTTCAAATCCGCAGATCAGGCATGGGAGGAGTATAAAAGTATATATTTTGAGGGCATGGAGGAGCTGGCTGAGGGCTTCGCAGATGATAATCCCTTAAAGGACGACGCCACCTATGAGATATACCTCAATGATGTGTCAATGCAGAAATCACTGGTTACTTATCTGGAGTCAATGGATGGCATCAGGGAAGTAAACCAGTCCGAGGCAGTGGCAAACACACTGACTGATTTCAACAGCCTCATCAGTATCATCTCCTTAAGTATTATCGTGATACTTTTCGCTGTTGCGATTTTTTTGATAAATAATACCATTACGGTGGGAATTTCGGTGCGCCGCAAGGAGATAGGCATCATGAAGCTCATCGGAGCAACGGACATTTTCGTCAGAGCTCCCTTTGTGGTGGAGGGTATCCTCCTCGGCCTCATCGGAGCCTCGCTGCCACTCGTGCTACTGTATTTTATATACAATAATATCATGGTGTTCTTCGCGGAGAAATTTAATTTTCTTTCGGAAATCATGGCATTTGTGCCGGCACAAAAGATATTTGCGTTCCTTGTGCCAGTCGCGCTGATTCTTGGTGTCGGCATTGGTTTTATAGGCAGCTTCGCCTCTACCAGAAAGCACTTGAAGGTATGAGTGATAAGAGTAAAACATTTGCCAGCGGTCTGCTGTTTGGCGTGGCTATGGCGACACTGGTCTCCATCATTTCAATAAACGTGGCAAGAGGAGCGTTTGGCGGAGGAGATAAAAGTTCGCCCCTGACAAGTGACGGCAGTGCTCTAATAGATGAGGAATTCGAGTCGAAGACCAATACAATTCTTTCCTCCATTATGACTGGGCTCTATGAGGATCTGGAAGCGGAAAATCTGAGGGACGGCATGTTTAAGGGACTGATGGATTCCCTCGGAGACAAGTACGCCGCATATTATACCGCGGACGAGTATTACCGCGTGAAGCAGTCCACTTATTCCTATATCTACGGCATAGGAGTGGTGCTCTCGGAGCTCAGTGACAGGAGCGGCTTTGTGATACTAAAGGTCTATGAGGATACTCCGGCGGAGAGGGAAGGCTTGATCGCAGGTGATGTGATAAAGTCGGCAGACGGCTTGATAACGTCTGGAATTACTTTAAGTGAGCTGGTCTCAAGGGTCAGAGGCGAAGAAGGAACATATGTGAATCTCACTGTTTACAGGGAATCGGAGGATTTGACCTTTGATGTGGATGTGCCCCGTGAAAAGATAAATGTTCCTACTGTTTACGCCGATATGGCGGATACGGACAAAAATATAGGATACATTCAGATTTCTGAATTTGGCGGAAATACGGCAGAGGAGTTTAATGAGTCGCTGGATCGTCTGCTCTCTGAGGGGATCGAGGGTCTGGTGATAGACCTCCGGAATAACCCTGGCGGAATCGTCAGCGCGGTGGAAGCCGTGGCAGACCGCCTGCTCCCTGAGGGAGTGATAGTTTACACGGAGGATCGCTTCGGCACCACAGAGACTGCCACAAGTGATGCAAATTACCTGGATCTGCCCATGGCTGTGCTGGTAAACGGCTCAAGCGCCAGCAGCGCGGAGATATTGGCGGGAGCGCTGCAGGATCACGAACAGGCTACTCTGATAGGAGAGGTCACCTACGGAAAGGGCGTAGTACAGGTCGTAAAGGGTCTTAGCGACGGCAGTGCCATCAAATACACCGGTTCCAGATATTTGACGCCCAACAAGCGCAATATCGACGGAGTCGGCATTAAACCTGATATCGAATTGGAGTATGAATACACCGGGAGCGACGAGTCGCCCTTTGAGTACAAGTACGACAATCAGATAAATAAAGCGATAGAAGTCTTGACAGAGAACTAAAATCTTACGAAAGAAGGTGATTCTGTGGTTGAATTGGATCAGACCAAAATTCTGGTCAATTCTTGGCTCAAACCGCTGCAGGAAGTGAGGGATTCACTTTGACCTCGCTGAAAAAGCAAAAAGAGTCGAAGAATTAGAGCGAGAGATGGAGGCTCCCGGTTTCTGGGATGACGCCGATGTCTCCGCCGCAAAAATGAAAGATCTGTCTGCATTAAAGGCAGATATCGAGGGCATGAGGGCTCTTGAGGAGAAAAAATCGGATATTGAGACATTGATTGAGATGGCGGAGGAGGAGAATGACACCTCTCTTGTTCCCGACATACTATCCGAGGTGGAGGAATATCAGCGCGACTTCGAGAAGATGCGCCTGAAGACTTTGCTCACGGGCGAGTTTGACAAGGAGAATGCCATAGTATCCCTGAACGCCGGCGCGGGTGGTACCGAGTCCTGCGATTGGGCGGGCATGCTTTACCGCATGTACTCCCACTGGGCGTCGGATCATGGATTTACGGTGGATGAGTTGGATTTCCACGAGGGAGACGAGGCGGGCATAAAGTCCGTCACCTTTCAGGTAAACGGCGAGAATGCCTACGGTTATCTGAAATCCGAAAAGGGAGTTCATCGGCTTGTGCGTATATCCCCCTTCAATGCTGCGGGAAAGCGCCAGACCTCCTTTGTATCCTGCGATGTGATGCCGGATATTGAGGAGGACATCGACATTGAGATCAGAGATGAGGATATCAGGATCGACACCTATCGTTCCAGCGGCGCGGGCGGTCAGCATATCAACAAGACCAGTTCCGCAATACGTATCACCCACTTCCCCACGGGGATCGTGGTGACCTGTCAAAACGAGCGTTCCCAGTTCCAGAACAAGGACAAGGCCATGCAAATGCTGAAGGCAAAGCTTCTTATGCTGCGCCGGGAGGAAAATGCCGCGAAGGAGGATGCCATCCGCGGTGAGGTAAAGGATATCGCATGGGGCAACCAAATCAGATCCTATGTCATGCAGCCCTACACCATGGTGAAGGATCTGCGCACCGGAGATGAGACCGGAAATGTTTCCGCAGTGATGGACGGAGATCTGGATCTGTTTATAAACGGATATTTGAAATGGCTTTCACTGGGATGCCCGGACAGAAAAGCCTCAGGAGGAGATTAAGATGATAAATGTGGCCATAATGGGTTACGGCACCATCGGAAGCGGTGTTGCCCATATCATTGAGGAAAATAAAGACCGCATCAAACGTAACGCCGAAGATGAGATAAACCTGAAATATGTACTGGATGTGCGCGAGTTTGAGGGTGATCCTATCAACGAAAAGATTGTGCACGACTATCATACACTCTCCGAGGACAGGGATGTGGACATCGTGGTAGAGACCATGGGTGGTATCGAGCCCGCCTTTACATTCGTGATGGAGATGCTGACTCATGGAAAGCATGTCGTCACCTCAAACAAGGCTCTGGTAGCTGCAAAAGGTCCCGAGCTCATCGCGGCAGCGGCTGATCACAAGGTCAACTTTTTCTTTGAGGCTTCTGTCGGCGGCGGAATACCCATCATCCGCAATCTCTTCACCTGTATCACGGGGGATGAGATAGATGAGATCAGCGGTATCATTAACGGAACCACAAACTTCATCCTGACAAAGATGTATAAAGAGGGCGTGGATTTTGATACGGCGCTGAGGGAGGCACAGGAGCTCGGTTACGCCGAGAAGGATCCAACCTGCCGTAAGATCGCCATTCTCACCGCCGTGGTGCTCGGACAGCAGGTGAATTTTGAGGAGATCTACACCGAGGGTATTACCCGTATTGACAGCGCGGACATAAGCTACGCCAAGGAGCTGGACTGCTGCATAAAGCTCATAGCGACCAGCCGCCGCGTGCCGGGGCAGGGTTATGTTGCCATGGTGGCTCCTTTTATGGTTGAGAACAGCCATCCCCTCGCGCAGGTGAATTACGCTTTTAACGCTATATTTGTAAAGGGAAATATGTTGGGGGACTCGATGTTTTACGGCTCGGGAGCAGGCTCTCTGCCAACAGCCTCCGCGGTTCTTGGAGACATCGTAGATGCAGCGAGACATTTGGACCGCCACCTGCCCATTATCTATGATGTTGAGCCGGCGAAGCTTTTGGACAAGGGTATCTTTACCGGAAAATTCTTTATAAGGACAGATTCCCCTGAGGCGGATGTAATGGCTGCCTTCCCAGGCGGAAGGGTTGTTAGGACAGGGGGGAAGAGTGAGGAGTACGGTTATCTGACAGAGGAGCTTTCTGAGGCGGATTACGATAAGAATTCAAAAAAAATAAATGTGAAAGGAATGATCAGGTACAAATGATGAGGCGATAGTCCGCGCCCTTTGAAAGGTCTCTCTCAAAGGTCAGCCTGACGGCAGTATCCGGTATCAGCTCGTCGATGAGCTTTGACCATTCGATGACACAGACGCCGTTTCCATATAGATATTCATCAAAGCCGATCTCGTCCATTTCGTCGGGGTCGGCTATTCTATACACATCGAAATGATAAAGGGGCAGACGCCCCTTTTCGTATACCTGGAGAATGGTGAAGGTGGGAGAGACCACGGAACCGCTGATCCCGAGGCCCTTTGCAAGCCCCTGCGTGAGGAGAGTCTTGCCGCAGCCGAGATCTCCGTCTAATGTATACACAGTGCCGGGGACAGCCTCCTTTCCGAAGGATTCACCGAGCGTAAAGGTCTCTACCGGGGAAAAGGTCTCGATTCTCTTGTTTCTGCCCCTCATAGTGTCTCCTCCGCTGCCTTGCAATGGCTGATCAGAGTCGCCTCGATGTTCTTGTCGATACATTCTTTTGGTATGATAAAGGCGTTTATGCGGCTGGTGTAGATAAACATCCGCTTAGATTTGTTCTTCAGCTTGTAAACACTGTTCCACGGCATTTCCGCCTCACTCTCCCCCATTTTTATCAGAAGTGCGTAATCGGTGATGGTGTAGGTTATGGTTTTTCCCAGGGCAGAGCCAGGTTTTACCCCTGCTCCCGCGCGAATGAAAAGGGTAACAGGGATGTACGCCAAGAGAAGGAAGCCCGCGCCGATATAGATGGCGTTGTAGAGCAGGCTTGAACCGTCCTTCAGGGAATAAATCCCGAAGCCTATGGCGAAAAGCCCCAGTATTATTGAGACCCAGCCGGTGGAGTGGGTGTAGGTGTGATACATATTAAAGACGAAGAGATCATTTCTGGTCAGCTTTACTTCAAAGGACATATTTTCCATTGGTACTCCTTGTAAAAACCGTTATTTTGTGGTAAAATTAACATATGTATACTCAAAAGGTTGATAAGCGAAGAGCCTCATCAAATATGGCCACGGTGGCCATGGTGCTGGCTATTATATCATTCGCGGGATCCTGCTGTATTTACCTGTCTATTCCCTGTGGCTGCTTGGCGATCATAATATCGATGCTGTCGGTGCCGAATAGCAGGAGCAGATCATCCATAGCGAATGCTGCGATAGTGGTAGCGACAGTCGGAATTGTCGCCACCGTGACATTGACAGTCGTATCCTTTGCGGTGACTATAGCTTCCTTCGGGAGTCTGGACGCCTTTCTGGACAGCTATCAGGCTATCTATGAGAGGATGCTTGCCGGTGAGGATATGACCATCACGGAGATGATGGAGCTCATGGGAGGGGCATTTTCCACACAGTCTCTATGATGTCGATGCCAAACAGCAGCAGTACATCCTTTGCGATCCACTGGACGGTCAGAATGGTTAGTATCATCACCACCTCCCATTTGTGGATGAAGAAGCGGCCGATCCTGACACGCCGCACAAACAGCGCGATCAGCTCGACGATCAATATGATGACTATGGGGTGAAGCAGCAGGCTCTTTATGGGATGACCGGTTAGCAGCGCTATCAGGGATCTGGTTCCGCCGCAGCCCGGACAATAGATTCCCGTGGTGGTATGCAGTATGCATGGTATTCCGTTGTGCAGGAAATAATTCAGGGCACTGTGCAGTGTCGTAAATATACCTTTAAGCATTTAATCACCATAAACTATTACATAGAAAGGAGGTTCCGCCATGAAGGTAGGATCAGTAACAAACCCGATTTTCATCAATCCTTCCCAGCTATCATATACCGCCGGGACCTCCGATGCAAGCGTTAAATCTTCTGCAGGTGGCAGCTCGGTAGGTTATGACGGCAGGGGACCTTCCACTGATCCCGACCATCAGATAAAACCGGGGCGTAAATCCTCACCCGCGGAGTGTGAAACCTGTAGGGAGCGTAAATATGTAGACGGCTCCGATGAAGGGGATGTCTCCTTCAAGACACCGGGGCACATAGCTCCCGAGGCCTCTGCCGCAAAGGTCATGGCTCATGAACAGGAGCATGTGGCGAATGCCTACGAAAAGCAGGCAAAGGGCGAGGGAAAGGTGATCTCCTCAAATGTATCGCTCCACACAGCGGTTTGTCCCGAGTGTGGAAGATCCTATGTTTCCGGAGGACTTACCTCTACCCTCATGGCGGAGGAAAAGCCTAATCCCTACAAGAAAAACATGCAGGCACAGGCAGCGGTATTCGGAGTGGGGCAGATGTTCAATGCGAAGGCGTAAACTTTTAAGATGGAAATAAAATTAAAAAACATTAAATCAGCGGCAAAAAACATACTTTTGGGAAACTACGGTCAGCTTATGCTGGCCGTTGCAATGTATATACTCATACCTACCTCTGTCGTATCCCTTTTTGAGAGCGCGGGGGCGGGACCGATAGTCAGCTATGTGGTCAGCACTATCATGGTGGTGATACAGGGGATTCTCTCGGCGGGGCTCTCTCTCATTGCATTGTCCATGGCGAGAATGGGATTCGGGCATTTCCGCATGCTTTTTGCTCCCTTCAAATACACGGACAAATTCTTCTTTTTATCAGTGATCAATGCAATGGCAGGTTATTTTCCATTTCTTCCGGCGGCAATATTTGTTTATATCTCTTCGTCGGAAGGAGGACTTGATTCGGGAAACTTTATTATCGCCATCCTTCTCATTATCCTGGGGTTTGCGCTTGCGATGTATCTCACCGTCGCGCTGTCGGTTAGTAGGTTTGTCATGATAGACAAACCTATGACTCCCGTCATAGAGTGCGTGAAAAAGAGCGTTGAGCTGATAAAGGGGCAAAAAGTAAAAATGCTCCAACTGCAACTGTCCTTTATCGGTTGGTTTTTACTGGGTATGTTCTCTTTGGGCGTCGGAATGCTCTGGGTGATGCCCTACTACTATGAGACTATGGCTGTATTCTACAGACAGCTGAGAAATGAGCAGCAGGTATTCTTTACGGTGAGCGTGGAAGGTTTGAAGCCGGATGTCGAGGGAGTGCACGACTGGGGCGTGGTGACGGACGATACGCCTCTTTCTTCCGAGGTGAGAGCCGAGGCAACAGAAACCTCTGTGGTATTGGAAACCCCGGTATCAGAGGAGACAGTGCAGGAAAAGCCTGAGCCGCCTCATGAGGCTTGCACACCGGTCACACCCGTAGCATCGGAGGAAACCATACCGGAGTCAAACGGAGATTCCATGGTTACGCTTGACGATAGTTTTTTTGAGGATTAGACATGATAACACTCGGTATAGAGAGTGCCGGAAAGGACGCATCTGCTGCGCTGGTCGATGGCGGCATGGTGATCGCGGAATACACTCTCTTCAACAAAAAGACACATTCGGTCATGCTTCTTCCCATGATAGACGACATATTGAAGCGCTCGGATATCACTATATCCGATGTGGACGGCATCGCCGTATCGGCAGGGCCGGGTTCTTTTACGGGTTTAAGGATCGGAGTGACCATGGCAAAAGGTCTCTCCCTCGGAGCGGATGTGGCGATCACGAGAGTTTCATCTCTCGAAGCCCTGGCCTTCAATGTCTATGGAAATGGCTTTATTGTTCCTGTGATGGACGCCCGCAGGAATCAAGTCTACACTGCGATATACGAGTGCGTGGAGGGGGCGTATCCCCTTAAAATCGTAAGAGAGCCCGAGGCAATGGATATTACAGAGATCGCGGCTGCTGTCGAATCCCTTGGGGCGCCTGTTACTTTTGTGGGAGATGCTCTGGATATTGAGGACATGCGGGCTTGTTTATCAGATGCCTGCGGTGACAGAGCGATATTTGCGCCACCTCACAGCAGGCGGGGG
>CALFUE010000005.1 GCA_937916345.1 uncultured bacterium | reverse complement strand
ATGATCTTTATTATGTTCTGGACCGGCCGGCCAGAATTAGTTTCTTCTATGATGACAAAAAACAGGAACTGGAGTCCCTGATGGAAGATGGAGCGTGTGTCGTTCGGTTCAATGACAAATGGTTCCGAAGCCGGGATGAGTTTTTTCAGAAAGCGGTCCTGTCCGATCAGAAGCTTACCACATTATATGATGACCTGTATGGGTTTGAGGTGTTGACAGACGATGGAGATCATTAAAGTAAAAAATGCGGACTATTCCCGCTATGAAGAACTGCTCCTGCGCCGTGACCAGTTGCGCAAGGAGGCCGGGATCTATCACGGACTATATGTAAAAGAATTTGGCGAACTGCATCTGTCCCTGTTTGAGAAACAGATCAACTGTATTAAAAAGAAGAAGCTGATTGGATACTATCAGGTGGCGATCAATCACGGCGGAGTGATCGACCAGGGAGAAATCGATGCGAAGCTTGCGAAAGAAATGCAGGAGTATCAGCATGAATATCAGCTGTGCCACCAGCGAGATCAGCGCGTGCCTGACGGGCTTACGCATCTTGTCGACGCCCTGGAGAATTCCGTTTGTCAGCGATGACAGACAATAGAAGGGAACGCACCAGACACCCGCTCTCATAAAACTGCCGGCGAGCTCGACGGAATTGCGTGCGAACAGCAGCTGCATCAAGGGAGTCGCCAGCACAAAGAGCCCAAGTGTGCAGGGGAATGCGACAAACATGATAAATCTAATGCCACGCCCTGTCTCAAATCTGACCTCATCGAGATTCCCCTGATGAAAGGCTCTTGTCAGCGCGGGCACACAGGATGCTGCCATTGCTGCTGAAACAGATATGGGCACATTGATCAACACTTTGAAATTTCCGGTAAAAACTCCCCACCATACATCAATCTCATCTGTGGAGTATTCCTGTCCGAGGGCGAAGTTCTTGAATACCGCCTGATCGACTACAGCATTGATATTATAAAGTGTGGTAGACAAAAGAACCGGCAGCACGGTAAACAATATCATCCTGCTCATGGAAAACACGCTCTCATGCCCGGTATTCTTATCCTTGCGGAGCTTTTTGATGAAGCTGCCGCGGAAAAGGACATAGATGAACAGAATGAATATCAGCCCCGCTATAGCTCCAAAGAAGGTACCATAAGTTCCGCCCTCGGCGCCGTACGCTCCGGCAACTCCATCGGCGTCACCCAGGATCACTCCTATCACATGACCCCTCTGATAAAGTATATATGCAGCCGCAACAGAGACGACTGCGTTGATGACCTGCTCTATCACCTGTGACATTGCGGAGGGGATCATCGTGCCAAGACCCTGAAAAAAACCGCGTATAACGCCCAAAACAGCCACCACGATCAGCGTGGGAGCCAATATTCTCAATGCGTAGGCCGCATAGGGCGTCTTTAAGATATCACCGGCTATCACATCCGCCCCAAACCAGGTAATCAGGCACATAATAGTTCCGAGAACTGCGGAGATCACCACAGACAGCAGAAATATCCTGTAGGCGTCTTTTATCTTTCCTACTGCGACCCTCGCCGAAACCAGCTTTGATACCGCAAGCGGGAGGGAAGCTGATGAAATGAGTAGCATCAGGGTGTAGACATCATAGGCAGTGCCGTAATATCCTGCTCCCTTGTCTCCTAGTATGGCATTGAGTGGAACCCTGTAAAAAAGCCCTATTATACGGCTGATTATGGCAGCAACCGCAAGTACAGAGCCCTGGAATATGTAATCAGGATTATTTCCTTTGATATCTCTGTGCTTATCAGCCATTGGTATACTCCGTAAGAGTCTCATAAAAGGAGACTCTTGACATATTATCATCATCTATCACGCATATAGCTGTCTTGCCGGGCTTTAATACCAGCTCCTTGCCGAATGCGTCCGAAAATCTGCTGTGGCTCTTCAGTGAGTCCTTGGACCAGACTACATCGATCCTCTTTCCGTCGCACAGATAAACCCCTGTGCCACTGCCCACAGTGTCAAATTCCATATATCCGTTATTGTCGATGACCTTTCCGTTCATCGACATAATGATAACATTTGTGTATGATAACTGTGTCTCCGAAGTATCATCAGAGCCACCTGCGTCCACATGCTCTCTCTTGTAGTGAAATCTATAGTACACGCCCTCTTCCTCATTGTACTCAAAGCGCGTGTTGGAGAGATTGTAGCCTGTGACGCAGAGCTCACATTTTCCGCTTTCCGTGATATCAGACATGGTGTAATCGGAGCTGCTGAAGCTGAAATGCTGCTCAAAATCCTGATCATACCGCGTACGGTAACCCATCTTTTCTATGGCAGCGTTGATGCCTTCCTCGGATACATAGGCATTGTGGGGAGCCTTCTTGTCGCTGGTACGGTAAAAGGCCAATCCTCCCACTGTGCCTGAGAGTCCGTTTAAGTCTGTCACGGCTCCGGAATTCAGGTAGCTTTCGGCATAGGGTGCCTGACCGAAATGACAGTACATGGCGTCGTACTCCGTGGCTATCTCGGCGAAATATAACCTGGCGCTCCTGACGCAGCCTATCCGCGTTAATCCGGAGTAGTCACCGAATATCGCCATCAGTCTGGTGATACCTCCCTCCACCGGAACTTCATATAGTATATCGGCCTGTGAAAGTCCGTATTGCGGCAGCGCCTCCGTGGTATTGCCTATCATGACTGCCAGAGGGCGGTTACCGGCTGTCTCTTCAGGGATAGCCAGTCCTGTGAGGGTGGATGCGGTCATTCCTTCAGGAAACTCCTCTATATCAACCTCAGCTCCCGAGAAATCTATCACATCCTCCCCGGGCTCCTCATCCCAAATGATCTCGGTCACCTTTTCTTCCTGAAGTTCAGGCAGAAAAGGCTCCGCATCGCTGTCGTTATTTCCACAGCCATTAAGGGAAAAAAGAGCCAGAGCGATCACGGCGGAAAAAGCAATTAATCTCTTATTCATCGCATTATACCCAACTCATTTAAGATATCCTTCTGAAGAGATGTCATGACCTCCTCCTCCTCCTCCGTCTCATGATCGTAGCCCGACAGATGGAGTATGCTGTGAACCAGGAGAAATGAGTACTCCCTCAGCTCAGAATGTCCGAAGTCTGCAGCCTGACTCCTGACACGTGCCGCGTTTATCACAACATCCCCCAGTATCAACTCCCCGGATTCAGGGTCAAATAACAGGGGATCATTGTCAGCCTTTGAGAAATCCCCGGGCACATCGAACTCCATGGCCGGAAATGAAAGCACATCGGTGACATTATCTATCTGCCTGTTCTTTGCATTGATACTCTTTATCGTATTTTCATCCGTCACCAAAAGGCTTAAAGTCACTTCGTATTTTAAGCCTATATGATCCAAGGCAGCCTCAATGACCTTCTCTGCTGTTTCCTTCAGATCGAAATCGAAATCAAGCTTTGCCTCATCTTCAAAATTAATCGTCATATAGTACCCCCGTTCAGATCTTCAGCGGTAAGAAGCTCTCTTATCCGCAAAAATGAATTCATGGACAAACCCGACTCATCGTAGAGCCCCTTCTCCGAGTATTCGTTCATCGTGGAATAGATCATTATATCACGGTTCCAGCTCCCGGAAAAAATATCCTTATCCATGACCTCGAATTTAAGAGTGACGGAATCCACTATATGGACCAATGCGCTCTCTCTAGACCCCGGAAGCCTGCACTCACCGTTGTACTCAGATATTATGTCAATCAGCTCCGGTGGGAAACAATTCTCCTCCGCAAGCCGTACACCATCCTTTATCTCTCCTCCCGCTATGCGGCCCAGCCTGTAATACATGCCTCCGCAGGCCGAAAGGTCGGCGTCAAGTCCCAGCTTTCCGGCGATTCTGCCACAAATTTCAGAAACCTTTTTGGCGTGGGCATATTCAGCCTCTGAACAGGCTTTTATCTCCTTCAAGAGATGGAAAGAGCCATCGAGCAGGATCCGGTATCTGACAAATTTTTCCTTAGGCATGGCTCCACGCAGCTTATCCGAGATTAAGAAATACAAGAGAGCTCCAAGCACGCCTGCAATGACGCAGTACAGGACATTTAATGGTATGATCCCTGCTCCCTCCACAAACATCACGATGACCGGTATCACAACATTCATTAGAAAAAGCAGTAGACTCGTAATGATCTTTGCTTTTCCCGAAGGATTAATGGCGATGAAAAGAGATACCACGGTCACCACCAAAATGTCCGACACCAGCAGATAGGCATTTTCTCCGGATAGCGCCCAGGTGAGCAGCAGAAAGTATATGCTCAATGAAAAACCGGTGACATCCTTAAACAGGGTGATGCACACCGCAGGAAACAAGGTCACGACTGCCAGATATCCCGGCAAAAATGAAAAGCCGGCGCTGATAAGTGCTAAAGTGCAATAAACAAAAGAATACAACCGAAAGTCGTCGTATGCTCCCATGACTGTCTTGTTCTGCAGGCGCAGGAGCTCCAGGTAATAGACCGTAACCGCGAAAAACAGTATGCCCAGTGCCGTAAGGGCACAGGTCTCATATATATTCTTTCCTCTGTAGTATGATGCGATAGGAATGACGCCGCAGGACAACAAAAGCATCAGAAGAAAGCGCCTGAAACGAATCATTTGAGCTTTGCCTCGTATTTATCATACGCATCTACTATCCTTTGAACCAGAGGATGTCTCACCACATCCCTGCTGGTCAGATTAATAAACGCTATTTCATCGATTCCTTTTAGTATTTTCATGGCCTCATCGAGACCTGATCTCTCATTTGCGGCCAGATCCTTCTGCGTCAGGTCGCCTGTCACAACGACCTTTGAGTTGAAGCCGATACGGGTGAGGAACATCTTCATCTGAGCCGGCGTGGTGTTCTGCGCCTCATCCAGAATGATGAAGGAATTATCCAGGGTACGACCTCTCATATATGCCAGTGGCGCAACCTCGATCTGCCCTTTTTCCATATTGCGGGTAAAGCTCTCCGCGCCCATGATCTGATAGAGGGCATCATAGAGAGGTCTCAGGTAAGGGTCTACCTTTGACTGCAGATCGCCGGGCAGAAAACCGAGCTTCTCGCCGGCCTCTATGGCAGGCCTTGTCAGAATGATGCGCTGTATCTCCTCGGATTTGAAGGCACGAATGGCCTCTGCCATGGCGAGATATGTCTTTCCAGTTCCGGCGGGGCCTGTTCCAAAGGTGATCATTTTTTTTTCGATGGCGTCCACATACTGCTGCTGACCGATGGTCTTTGGCTTTATGGGCTTTCCGTTCACCGAGTGGCAGATCACATATTTATCCGGTTCTGTGATGGAATGATCAGAATGCTCTTTCGAGAGCGTCAATGCGTAATTAACATTTTGGACGGAGATGTCGTTGCCCCTCTTTGCCAGGAGCTCCAGTTCCGCAAATACGTGGGCTGCCTCCTCAACCTTTGATTCCTCACCGGTCAATATCACCTCGTCCCCCCGAAGGACAACCTTTACCGACAAAGCGCGCTCGATGAGCTTGATATGCTCGTCGTATTGTCCGAAGATGTTTGAGATATGTCTACTGTCTATATGAATCCTTTTTTCAGCAAAAACCATTTAGCAGTATCCCCCTTATTTATGCTATACAGGGACGTCTATGGGCGTCTCCCGCTCTGCTTCCTCCTTGAATTGCTCAACCGTCTCGGGGCTGACCCTGGGTAGCTGTTCGATGGAGGCTACATCAAACCTGCGCAGAAATTCCTCCGTGGTACCGAAAAGTATCGGGTGCCCCGGAGCATCCAACCGTCCCAGCTCCGTCACCAGACCGTACTCGATCAGTCTGTTTATGGCGTGATCACAGGATACACCGCGGATCTTTTCGATCTCGCCCCTGGTGACAGGCTGCCGGTAAGCAATGATGGATAACGTCTCTACCATCACATCAGTCAGCACATGCCTCTCGGGCTGCTTTGCTATGCGGATGAGATAATCGTACATGGACTCATCCGTGCACATCTGATAGCTCTCATCCAGGGCAATGATCCTGATGCCCCGGCCGTTTATCTCATATTCGTCAGCCAGCTCCTTTAAGAGACGCTTCGTGTGACCCTTGTCCAGCTCAATGGCCTTTGCGATTCTGCCGACATCCACCGCGTCGCCCATGGTAAAAAGTATGGCCTCTATTATGTTTTTGTATTCCTGATCACTCATATTATGCTGTCTTTTGTACTATATTGGAAGAAATGATTATGTCGTCAAATACACCGTCCTGGGTGATGCATATATCACCCAGCTTCATCAGCTCCAGGATCGCGAGGAAGCTGACTATGATATCCAGCTTTGAATGTGCGTCGCCAAGTATTCGCCTGAAGGAGAATCTCTCATTCATCAGACAGTAGTCATGAAGCTGCTTCATACTCTCTTCAACCGAGATCTCCTCCTTCTTGATCCTTCCGAAGCTGGAGCGGATGGGATCGATCTTGTCCTCCTGCTTTTTTATAAGCTCATGAAATATGCGGTTAAGCTTTGTCAGTGTCACATCACCGATCAGAGCGTCTAAGTCGACAGGAGTCTCATAGCGTGCGACCTCATCCGGTATCGAAGGCTCTTTGAAATAGATCTTGTCAGCAATAAAGGCTCTGTCCTTTAAGGTGGCGGAGACACTCTTCATCATCTTGTACTCGAGGAGGCGCTCCACGAGCTCAGTTCTGGGATCCGATGACTCGTTTTCTTCCTCCTCATCGACTTCGGGAGCCGGCAGGAGCATCCTGGCCTTTATGTCAAGGAGCGTTGCGGCCATAACAATAAATTCACTGATGATGACCAGGTCATGCTGCCTCATCAGCTCCAGATAATCCATATATTGTGTTGTTATCTCGGAAATAGGAATATCGTAGATGTCTATCTCATTGATATCTATGAGATGGAGCAGCAGATCCAGCGGTCCCTCAAATATCTCCAGCTTGAAATTAATGTCCATAAAGCCTAAAACTCCTATCGTTAAACTATAGAAAAGTATAGCCTACCATTATGCCAATTTCAAGTGAAAAATCAATATTTCGTGTTTTTTAACAAAAGCACACACTAGATGTAGGGGTTAATTGACGGTGATGTATAAGAGTTCAGCCGGGTTGTTTATACGGATATTATACCTGTGAGTGCCGAGACCCCTGCTTGTGATGATATGGGTCTGTCCCACAAGAGTATCTCCAAAGGCGAATTCGGGAAAGAGCTTAAACGAGGGGGATATGATGCTGCCGACAAAAGGCAGGCAGATCAGTCCGCCGTGATTATGGCCGCAGAGTGCCATGTCAAATGAGGCTCTTGCGTAGGTATGTCCGTACATTGGATTGTGAGCGATCAGGATATTGTAGGATTTCTCATCAGGAATGGCATTCAGATATCCGAGGAGGGTGTCGACAGTCATCTTTGAGCTGGCAAATCGCCGATAATACATATCAGGAAGATCCAGCCCGAACACGGTAATGGTGTCCTCGCCCCTGTCTATGACAGCGGTCTCGTTATTCAGATATTTCACGCCGAAGGAGATCAGGTCGTTCTTTAGCTCCAGATATTCCCTGGTGCCCTTTTGACCGGGAACACTTGATCTAAGTTCATGATTGCCGTTTGAATAGTATACGGGAGCTATAGTTACAAGCTCACGCAGAAGATCTCTCGCAATCGGAAACTGCTCCGGATGCTCGCAGGTGATCATATCACCGGCAAGCAGAATCAGATCAGGTGTAGTATTTTTTACTGCCGTGATCAGATCTATATTGTTCTCGCCGTAGCAGAAACCATGAAGGTCGGAAAGCATGGCGATCTTTAAGGTATTCTTTAATTTGTCCGAGGTGACAGGATACTCTGTCACCTTAAAACGTGGCATTTCTCTCCTTTGTAAGCTCGACCACAAGCATGTATGGCGTCCAGTACATATTGTACATGGTCGTAACAGCCTTAAATGCGTCCGCTGACAATCCCCTGTTGTGATATTCACTCAGCAGTTCATCCAGCTCATCATCCTTAAAACCAAAGCACACTAAAATCTCCGGAAGCCTGTATCCTTCCGGAGCCTTAGAAAGGGGCTGCCCTATCCCGGGCTTCAGCGAGATGCCGAACAGGCTTCCGATAGGAACATCGATGTCGGAAGCTTTGAACGGCTTGGACTTTATGCCCAGGGATGCGCACATCTCCTTAAATGCAGCGATATCATCATTATTATTGAGCTTATAAATGACCCTCTTCATAAAAATTATTTCTTATCAGCAGGAACATCCTTGATAGAGAAGCTGATGCGTCCCATCTTGTCCTTACCGAGGCAGATCACGGTAACCACATCGCCGAGAGTCAGAACATCCTCAACTCTGTTGATGCGCTCGTTGGCAATCTTTGATATATGAACCATGCCCTCTTTTCCGGGAGCAAACTCGATGAATGCGCCGAATTCCTTTATGGAAACGACACTTCCCTTGAGTATCTGTCCGGATTCAAAGTCTGTTGTAATGATCTTTATCATATCGATGGCGGCGTTCATCTTTTCGGGATCGGTACCGCATACAGACACGGCTCCGTCATCAGTGATATCGATTTTTACACCTGTACGGGCGATGATCTCATTAATGTTCTTGCCCTTCTGTCCGACCACATCACCGATCTTCTGAGGATCGATCTGAATCTGGATGATCTTCGGAGCATATTTTGAAACCTCGGCTCTGGGAGCAGGTATTGCCTTTGACATAACCTCATCCATGATATAGAGTCTGGCTTCTTTAGTCCTTCTGATCGCCTCCTCAACGATGGGGCGGGTCAGACCGTGAATCTTGATATCCATTTGGATGGCAGTAATACCTTCTTTTGTACCGGTAACCTTGAAATCCATGTCGCCGAAGAAATCCTCAAGTCCCTGAATATCGGTCAGTACAACGAAATCATCATCGGTGTCTCCTGTTACAAGTCCGCAGGAAATTCCCGCAACCATAGCCTTTATGGGCACACCGGCCGCCATGAGTGACATACATGAAGCACAGGTGGACGCCATCGACGTGGATCCGTTGGACTCAAAGGTCTCGGACACAGCGCGGATGGCGTATGGGAATTCCTCCTCTGAGGGAAGCACGGGAACCAGTGCCTTCTCAGCCAGAGCTCCGTGTCCTATCTCTCTTCTTCCCGGTCCCCTTGAGACCTTTGTCTCACCTACTGAGTATGATGGGAAATTGTAGTGATGCAGATATCTCTTGTAGGTTACGTATTCATCCAGGCCGTCGATCTTCTGAACCTCTGAGAGAGGCGCAAGGGTAACCACATCGCAGATCTGAGTCTGACCGCGGGTAAACATTGCGCTTCCGTGAACTCTCGGTATCAGGTCAACCTCTGCGGCCAGAGGTCTGATCTCATTAATGGCACGGCCGTCGGGTCGCTTGTGATCCTTTAGAATCATCTTTCTGACGGTCTTTTTCTCATATTGATAGATGGCTTCTCCGAGGATCGCGAGATATTCCTCGTTATCGGCAAATGCCTCTGTCAATCTCTCGGTGATATTCCTGATGTTTTCTTCTCTTACCTGCTTCTCGTCGGTGAATACGGCATGCTCCATTTCAGCCGGAGGAACGATCTCCCTGATCTTTGCGAAGAGCTCCTCGGGAACAGCGCAGCTCGTGTAGGTATGCTTCTCCTTGCCCACTTCTTCACGGATCTTCTTAAAGAAGGCGATGATCTCCTGGTTTATGTCATGACACTTATAGATTGCCTCAAGCATCCTGTCCTCGGGAACTATATTGGCTCCGGCCTCTATCATGATGACCTTTTCGGAGGTAGATGCCACGGTAAGCTGCAGATCTCCGTTATCCCACTGCTCCTGAGAGGGATTTACTACAAATTCACCGTTCACAAGTCCCATCTGTGTCATTGCGCAGGGACCGTCAAAGGGAATGTCTGAGATCGTGGTGGAAAGTGATGCGCCCAGCATGGCAACAACCTCAGGTCTGCAATTTTTGTCCACGCTCATCACCATGTTGTTCAAGGTCACATCGTTTCTGTAATCCTTCGGGAACAGCGGACGCATGGGCCGATCGATAACACGGGATGTGAGGACTGCATTCTCCGATGCCTTGCCCTCTCTCTTATTGAAACCTCCGGGGATCTTGCCCACAGAGTACATCTTTTCTTCATATTCAACAGACAGCGGGAAGAAATCTATTCCATCCCTGGGCTTGTCTGACGCGGTAGCGGTTGAAAGCACTGTGGTGTCGCCGTATCGCAGCAGCGCAGCGCCGTTTGCCTGGGCACAAACTCTTCCTATGTCTATGGAAAGTGTTCTGCCGCCTATTTCGATTGTGTAATTCTTAAACATCTCTCTTCTTCTCCTTCTTCTATTCTTCTTCCCTTCAAGTGTGCAATAAAGAAAGAGCGGTAAAAACATTTACCGCCCTAAAAATCACTTTCTCAGTCCAAGACGTTCGATAAGTGAACGATATCTCTCAATATCCTTTTTCCTGACATAGGCAAGGAGTCTGCGCCTCTTACCTACCATCTTGAGGAGCCCTCTGCGGGAATGATTATCCTTCGGATGCTCCTTTAAATGCTCATTAAGCTCGTTAATACGGTTCGTGAGGATCGCAATCTGAACCTCCGGTGAACCAGTGTCTTTTTCGCTCTTTCCGTACTCGTTTACAAGGACGGCTTTCTTTTCTGATGTAATCATGGTTTACCTCCTGATTCTGAAATTCTTTCACCTAATGCTGCGTGAGGGGTAAACCGCTCCCCGGACCCGGCAATAGGAAACAGCCAGTTAAATTTAACACAATAAATTCACTTTGTAAAGTAATTTTTACAGGAAGCTGCGCATCGTAATAGGATTACGATAATACATATTGGAGATCTTGATACCATCCCTCTTGTTTGAAGCGTGGACAATCTGTCCGTTTCCGATGTAGATGGCCACATGGTTCACGCTCCCGCCGGTACCGTAGAAAACCAGATCTCCGGGCTGTATGGTGTCACCGTTTACCTTTTTCCCCATTCCTGACTGTGATCTTGATGAATGAGGAAGTGATACACCGTATCTTCCTAATATCTTCATAGTAAATCCCGAGCAATCAACACCGTTTGTAAGAGATGTACCTCCCCAAACATACCTGTTGCCCACGAATTGTAATGCATACTGAACGAGATCGACTCTGACATCCGAAACACCTGTGCCGTAGTTAAGCTCCTTTATGGTGATGGCATGGGGCAACTTGTCGGAAACCTCAACATATTCCGCAGCCACATAAGCCTCATAGTCGTCCATATCAACCTTTATCCAATCACCCATATCCTCCATGACGATGAGTTCCTCTCCCTCGGATACGAGTGTATCGATCGTGCACTCTGTGTTGGGCTCTTCCCTGACGCGAAGCGCCTCTGTATTGACTGTCGCAACTGTTCTCACATACTCAGCGGCCAATTCATAGGCCTCATCGCCTGTCGCGAGGTATTCCGCGGACACATAGCCCTCAACCTTTCCTGACTTTACCTTGAACCAATCTCCGTCCTCCTCGAGAACCTCACACCCCGCACCGGCGGGCATTTTTCCCGCAAGCTCGGCATTGATGCTGGAATCCTTTCTCACATTGAGATAATTCTCAACTCTGGCAACTCCGAGATTTATATAGCCGTAATCTACAACTTCGGCAACCTCAGGCTCAGCTTCCTCAGAAACCCCGGTATTATCTGAATCTTCCGTATATTCTGTTGCGACTGTTGGATCGATTTCGAGATCAACGGGAGCTGTAAGATCAATCATCCCGTCGTCTGTGGGGAGATCCCCTGTAAGAGAAAAAAGTCTGACGGCCTCGTCGGCATCTTCCTTTAAGCTGACGCCCTCGGCCATCGATATATAAGAAGAAAGAAGTGCGCTGGCTCCCGCAAACACCGTCCTGTCAGCTGCCGGGACAACTGCTGCCGCATTTGCAATGGAACTGACTCCCATGGTAAATGATAATGCTACAAGACCGAAAGCGGTACCTCTTCCTCTATAGATCTTCATTGTTTACAAAGCCTCCCAAAAAAACAGATGTTATAAACCTCACAGCGAACACTGTAACATCTTGTAATAATTTTGTCAAGACTTAGCCGAGGATATTTTTTGCCGCCGCAACATCCTTGCCGATCCGTGAATACAGGGTATTTACATCAGAAAACCGCATCTCTGGTCTGATAAAATGATATAAAAATACCGTAATATTTTTTTCATAGACATCCTCATGGAAATCGAAAAGATTTGTCTCTAATGTAACAATTTCGTCATTTCCAAAGGTAGGAGCTGTACCGAGATTTGAGACACCCTTAAAGCTCTTTCCGTTAATTTTCGCCACAGAAGCATATACTCCGTGTGGTGGAAGCAGCTTCTCCTTTGGTGGAATAATGTTTATGGTAGGTATCTTTTTTGTCCTTCCGAAAGCCTTACCATGGGACACTTTCCCGCTGATAAAACAGGGACAGCCAAGAAGATTTTCCATATCATCCAGCTCTCCTGCTTCTATAAGAGCTCTGATACGGCTGCTGGAGATATCGTCATCCTTGTATTTAAGTTTTTTTTGCACGAAAAGTTCATATCCGTACTTTGAGGAAAGTTCCATCAGGGTATGAACAGAACCGCTCCTATCCTTACCAAAACGGAAATCTTCACCAACAGCGATGCTCCTCACATTCATGGCACTAACTATCCTGTCCATGAAAGCTTCGGGAGAAAGGTGCATTATTGCCGGAGTAAAAGGGCATTCAAACAGGTATTTTACACCAAGAGACTCAAATCTTCTCCTTCTCTCCTCGATTGTGGTGATCACACCATCAGAACAGGATATATCAAAAGTAAACACGCTGACAGGCGGATCCAGTTTTTCTATAAGGCTGATATGCCCAAGATGTATACCATCGAATTTCCCCAGAGTCAGGTTCGTTTCCCCGGCTATATCAATTTCATCGAAATTCTCAAAAATCTTCATAGTTTCCCCAGTACCATCTCACAAAAACAATTTTACAGGTTTCAGTACATCGCTGCTATCAAACTTCTCGTAGATGCCCTTGAAGGCACCCTTGCTGTCATAAGTTAAATATCGCCCGTTATCACAATTAGCTATCGGCAATTTATTACCATTATATAACAGAATATCATTTTCTTTTTCTATAATTAGCTTTGGATAGTCAAAACAGCTGTCAACAGATCTCAGAAAGGAGTAATCTCCGGATACAACCATCTTTTCCAACTCAGACAGTGTGATTGCGTCATTTATACCAAATGCTCCCACCCTTGTCCTAAAAAGCCTTTCCATACATGCATAACTACCGAGTCTAATGCCTGCATCGTGGCAAATACTTCTGATGTATGTCCCTTTTTCACAGGATATTTTGAATTTTATTGTTGGAATGTTGATATCAAGTATTCTGATGTCGTTGATCTTTATCTCCCGCTTCGGCAGCTCTACTTCCTCATTATTTCTGGCATAGGAGTAAAGTCTTTTGCCATTTACCTTTATGGCGGAATATTTCGGAGGCACCTGAAGCTGCTCCCCCACAAAGCCATTCAACACATCTTCTATCTCGCGGTCAGAAAAATCATATCTCCCCTCCGCCGTAACGACTCCCGACACATCATATGTATCGGTATCTATCCCAAGCCTCATGGTGCAGATATATTCCTTCTCGTGCGCAGTCAAAATAGAGACCGCGCCGGTGGCATTTCCAACGCACACAACAATAACACCCTCCGCATCCGGATCGAGAGTTCCCGTGTGTCCGACTTTTTTTGTGTTAAGTAATCTGCGCAGAATCGCGCAAACATCGAAGGAGGTGTAACCGGCCTCCTTAGAAATAACGACTATTCCGTTCAAGTTTTTTTCTCGAATGCTTCCCTGATATAACCTGTCAATTCCTCAACGGCCTTCTCAGGCGGTATATTCAGCGTAGCTCCGGCAGCTCTGTTATGACCTCCTCCACCGTACTTCTCACAGATCACCGCCACATCGCAGCTCTCGTCAGACCTGAGAGACAGCTTGTAGGTCATATCACCGGTTTGCTGTATCATGATAGAGACATTTACTCCTTTTGTGGATCGAAGGCTTGAGGCGATTCCTTCCAGATGCTTCGCCTTTGCGTTCGCCCTTTTCATATCATCCAAAGTCAATATGGTATATATGATCCGCCCGTCCGAAGACAGAACAGCCTTTTCAAGCGCTATTCCCAAAATCTTCTGCTGTTCGATGCTCTTTTCGAAAAAGATACGGTTCACTATCCAGGGGTAATTGATACCCATATCCATCAGATCACCCGCAGCGGTCATGGTGGAACTGTGGGTGCAGGAGTACTGGAACACTCCCGTGTCCGTCACCATTCCACAGTAGAGGCACTCCGCGATATCCTTTGTGATAAGCTCTCTGTCCATCCAGGTATAGATGATCTCACAGGTAGAGCTGTCATGAGGCCTGATGTCATTTATATCGGCAAAGCCCGAATTGGACTGATGATGATCGATGCACAGACTCTTCTTTGCAGCCTTAAGCAGTAAAGCTGCATCACCAAGCCTGTGGCACTCGGCGCAATCCAGAGATATAAACAGATCGTAAACCTTTTTCTTGTCCTTCACTTCCTCTATGAGTTGGTCCGCTCCCTTGAGAAATTTAAACATATCGGGAATGGGCTCGAGGTAAGTGTCTACAGTGAGACGAAAATTTTTCCTCAGGTACTCAGCCATACCAAGCACAGAGCCGACACAGTCTCCGTCTGGCCTCACATGTCCTGCAATCCCCACAGTTTCTATATCATCATTTATAAGTTCTGAAAGCTTATTCATCAGTTTCATCCTTCTTTAAATCCAAAGTCACTGAGGCAATCAGCGCATCCATCTTCATCCCATATTCCATGGAATGATCCGGTATAAACCTTATCTCAGGCGTATTTCTCAGGTTCAGATCCTCTGCCAGCAGCTTTCTTATGTATTTCTCGGCATTTTTCAGAGCCGCTATGGTTTTGTCCAGCTTTTTCTCATCACCGTAAGTCGATATATAAGCTCTGCAGGTAGCCAGGTCCGGCGCAACTTCCACAGCGGTGACCGTGGTGACGCTGCCGATCCTGGGATCCGAGAGTTCACTCCTGATTATATTGGACAGCGAATTCTTTACCAGCTCATTTATCCTGGTGCCCTTGATGCTGTTTCTCTTTCTCAACGAGCTACCTCCACCATCTTATAGGCCTCTATAACATCAAATTCCTGATAATCTCCAAATCCATCCACTACTATGCCACACTCAAATCCAGCTTTAACTTCCTTTACGTCGTCCTTGAAGCGTTTTAAGGACGCCATATCACCCTCGAATATCTGTTCCTCACCCCTTCTGATGCGAAGCTTTGCGCCTCTCTCAAAGTATCCGTCAAGCACATAGCTTCCGGCAATATTTCCTACGCCTGAAGCCTTGAATATCTGTCTTATCTCCGCATGACCTATTATCTGCTCCTCGAAGATAGGATCAAGCATTCCCTTCATAGCAGCCTCAACATCATTAATTGCATCGTAAATGACTCTGTAAAGACGAAGATCTACACCCTCTCTATCGGCTGTAGCCTTTGCCTGAGCATCAACACGTACGTTGAAACCGATAATAATAGCATTTGACGCAGATGCCAATACAACATCGGACTCATTAATAGCACCAACTCCGCCGTGGATTGTCTTGACAACAACCTCATCATTTGTGAGCTTTTCAAGTGACTGCTTGACTGCCTCGACAGAACCCTGTACATCGGCCTTGACGATAATATCAAGCTCCTTGAGATTACCTGACTGAATCTGACTGAACAGATCATCCTTCACATTGAGCCCTACGAAAAGGTCCTGGATCATTTTTACAATTTCATCAGGATTGTCAGTCAATTCGGACAACTCACTCGTTTTACTGTTCAAAAAATCAAACCATACCTTTATTAGCTGCTCCAGAACTACACCAGTTTCGGAACTACGCAGAGATTCTTTGGGAGCCAGTACTTCATCTATAGTAAGATCCTCCGAATGTAACACTTCCGACAATTCCTCATCCGTATCAACTAGTAGATAATCTTTTAGTTTCTTGAGGTTCTCTTCACGATCTGTTTTCAAATCAATTCCGACTTTCATTCTGAAGGCTTTGCCTTTTGACAAATCCTGAGGTCGAATTTTGTGACAAACATAA
>CALFUE010000004.1 GCA_937916345.1 uncultured bacterium | reverse complement strand
CCGCGAATTTTCCATTTCACAGGCGCTGATCTTTTCATCATAGATCTCAACCCTCTCTCTGCTATGCTCCCTGATCTTGAAAATAAAGAAGCAGGAAACTGCGAGAAGGATCGTAACGAGAAGCAGCTCTATCACTGCAAAAACAGTTGCGTCAGGATCCGCCACAAAAGTTCTGACGGCAAATATGATTATCAGAACAATCGCGGCAGCCATGCAGCCCGCAGCAATAAATAATGCCCTACTAAGCTTATCCTTTAATTCATCCAATCTGCTATCACACATAACTGCCTCCCCTATACTGCACACACCCGAAAACCTTAAGACCGCCCGTCAAAAACAGCCTTACTAAACGGGTTTCAAAAAAATATTGACATTTCCCCGGCTGAGATTCTGATATGCCACATATGAATCAGTCTGCTGATCGCTCTTTTCCTTTAGAATCTGACCGGTCACACTCTCGGTTCCGGCATTGTCGTCAGAGAAGCTTCGCTGCATGTTGGTAGTGACTTTCTCCAGAAACAGCCTGATAAAATCTATATACTCATCATATCCGAATATCTTTGAGATCGAATCAAAAAATGAGACCACAGGGGAATCCGAATCACCGGTACCGAGAGCCGACAGAGTATTCATACTCCCGGTCATCCTTAAGCCCTCCGGAAGCTCCACACCGTTTATCAGGTAGGACAGGATCTTGTCCACATAATTCTTTGTCTCTTCATAGGGTGGCACTCCGTCGTACTTGTCCACAGCATTGCTGCCGGCATTGTAGGCAGCCACGGCATAGGTCACATTGCCGTCGTATTTTGTCAAAAGATCACTCAGATATTTCGCTCCCGCCATGACATTCTGCTCGGGATCGTAAGCGTCGGTGACACCGAAATATTTCGCGGTCTCGGGCATGAGCTGCATGAGTCCCATGGCTCCGCTCTTTGATGTGACTGTCGGATCAAATTCGGACTCGGCCTTCGTCACGGCAAGCAACAGATCCTTCGGTACTCCATAGGTGATAGAAGCCTTGTCATATATGTCAGACAATCCGCTGTTACTCAGCGCAGCGGAATAGAGACTGGAAAAGCTGTCATTGTTCACCGTGTTTGAAGTCGTACTGTTGTCATCTATGTAATAAACATTTCCATCAAAAGTGGTAATGGGTCTTACACTCATACATTTACCTCCGCCGTGACATCTGAATCGTCATATTTTGAATCAAGTAAAGGCTTTATGACATCCTCCAGATATTTCTCCACCTGTCTGGGCGCCCTGCCCACATAGAGCTCAGGCTTTAAAGTGGCCTTGATCTCCTCCTCGGTCAAACCGAACCCGGGGTCTTTCGCGATGAGCTCTACCAGATTGTTTTCGAGGCCAAGCTCCTTGACATTTCTTCCGGCCTCCATGGAGAGGACTCTGATCTTTTCGTGGAGCTCCTGTCGGCTGCCGCCGTGTTTTACCGCGTCCATCATGATATTCTCCGTCGCCATGAAGGGTATCTCGCTCATAAACTGCCTGTAGATGACCTTGTCATAAACTACCAGCCCATCGGACACATTTATGCAGAGATTTAACACACCGTCTATCGCCAGAAATCCCTCGGGGATGGATATCCTCTTGTTCGCGGAATCGTCAAGCGTCCTCTCAAACCACTGAGTGGCCGATGTAATGGCGGGATTAATGGCATCCGCGATGACATATCTGGAGAGGGAAGCGATGCGCTCGCTTCTCATAGGATTTCTCTTGTAGGCCATAGCGCTTGAACCTATCTGACTCTTCTCAAATGGCTCCTCCACCTGCTTCAGGTGCTGGAGAAGTCTGATGTCGTTCGACATCTTGGTGGCGCTTGCAGCGATACCTGCAAGCACATTTAATACTCTTGTATCGACCTTTCTGGAATAGGTCTGGCCTGAAACCGGATAGCAGGCTTTGTAGCCCATTTTTTCGGCAATCATAGGATCGATGCGGTCGATCTTTTCGTCGTCAGAATCAAAGAGCTCCTTGAAGCTTGCCTGGGTACCGGTCGTTCCCTTTGATCCCAGAAGCTTCAAGCTTCCCTTTACATACTCCAGATCCTCCAGATCCATAACGAATTCATTGAGCCAAAGGGTGGCGCGCTTTCCCACCGTAGTGGGCTGCGCAGGCTGGAAATGTGTGAAGGCAAGGGTCGGAAGATCCTTGTACTTACCGGCAAAATCAGCCAGAACCCGTATCAGCTTTACAAGCTTTTTTCTGACGATGGCCAACGCCTCGTCCATCAATATGATATCGGTATTGTCGCCCACATAGCACGAAGTTGCTCCCAGATGTATGATTCCGGCTGCCTTGGGACATTGCATTCCGTAGGCGTAAACATGACTCATCACATCATGACGCACGACCCTCTCGCGCTCCTCGGCCACCTCGTAATTGATATCATAGATGTGTTCCTTCATCTCATCTATCATGTCCTGCGTGATCACGGGTTTTCCGTTATCCGTGAGCCCCAGCTCCATCTCAGTCTCTGCAAGAGCTATCCAAAGCTTTCGCCATGTAGAAAATTTCCTGTCCGGTGAAAAAATATACTGCATCTCTTTTCCGGCGTAACGGCCGGAAAGCGGATTCTCATAAACATCCCTTGCCATGATCAAAACCTTTCGCCTGTGAGAAGCTCGTAGGCTTCCTTGTATTTCTCAATAGTCTTCAATATGACATCCTCGGGCAGATCGTAATCACAGTCGGGATTTGCCTTCAGATAATCTCTCACATACTGCTTGTCAAAACTCTTTTGAGTGCGCCCCGGCTCATAATCTGACAAAGGCCAGAACCTTGAGGAATCGGGAGTCAGCATCTCATCTGCCAGAACAACCCTTCCATTTTCATCCAGACCGAACTCAAACTTTGTGTCAGCTATGATGATGCCCTTTTCACAGGCATAGTCCGCGCATTTCCTGTAGAGAGCAAGAGTAGCGTCCTTTATCGCTGTTGCGTACTCCTCTCCCTTTCCGGGAAACTCATTCTCAAGCACCTGAACGGATCTCTCAAAGGAAATATTTTCATCGTGATCTCCCAGCTCAGCCTTTGTGGACGGAGTATAGATAGCCTCAGGCAGCTTCTCGCACTCCTTTAGGCCTGATGGCAGGCTGATGCCGCAGACCGTGCCGTTCTCTTTGTAGCTGACCCAGCCGGAGCCTGTGATATAGCCCCTCACTATACACTCTATGGGAAGCATGTTCAGTTTTTTTACCTTCATTGAGCGAGCGTTAAATTCATCATTTCTGAAAAACTCCGGCATATCCGCCGTATCGACGGAGATCATGTGATTAGGTATTATGTCCTTTGTAAGGTCAAACCAAAAGCGGGACATTTGATTTAATATTTTTCCCTTGTCGGTCACCTTGTTCTTTAAAATAACATCAAAAGCCGATATACGGTCGGTCGCCACCAGTATCAGCGCGTCCTCCACATTATAGATCTCTCTGACCTTACCATCTTTTATGGGTGTATATGTCTTCATTTCATCCTCCTGTCTATTTCTTTATCAACAATGACTTTCCCGTCATCTCGGCAGGCTGCGGAAGTCCCATTATCTCAAGCAGTGTGGGGGCTATATCACAAAGCGCTCCTCCCTCTCTTAATGTGTAATCCTTGTCGTAATTAACCAGGATAAAGGGAACGGGATTTGTGGTGTGCGCCGTGTGGGGCTCCCCGGTCTCGTAGTCGATCATCTTTTCGGCATTGCCGTGATCCGCGCAGATAAACAGCGCACCGTCCATCTTTTTTACGGCCTCCACAGCGTCTCCCACCAGAGAATCCACTCTCTCCACCGCCTTGACGGCGGCGGGGATCACTCCCGTATGACCGACCATATCGGGATTCGCGAAATTTATGATTATCACATCATACTTATCAGAGGTAATGGCCTCTACCAGATCCATACCCACCTCCGGAGCGCTCATCTCCGGCTTCAGATCGTAGGTTGCCACATCCTTCGGAGAATTCACAAGAATCCTGGCCTCATCCACATTCGGTTCCTCCACTCCGCCGTTGAAAAAAAAGGTAACATGAGCGTACTTTTCTGTCTCGGCAAGTCGAAGCTGCTTCTTTTTGTTTGCTGCCAGATATTCTCCAAGAGTATTCTTTATGGATTCCTTCTCAAAAGCGATGAGCTTGTTAGGGATCGTCTCATCATAATCCTTGAAGCACACATAAGTCAGGGGGATGAAATCCCTCTTGAACATGGTGAAGCTGTCATCGCAGAACACTCTGGTAATCTCCCTTGCCCTGTCTGGTCTGAAGTTGAAGAATATGACTGAATCGTTCTCCTTTACAAGTGAGAGAGGTTCTCCCTTCTCGTCGGTGATGACCGTGGGGAGCACGAACTCATCGGTAATATCGGACTCGTAAGATTTTCTGACAGCGGCTACCGCGTCGGTATCCTTTACTCCCTCGCCCTTTACCAGCGAATCATAGGCCTTCTCCACGCGATCCCAATTCTTGTCCCTGTCCATAGCGTAGTACCTGCCGGATACGGAAGCAATCCTTCCGACTCCGATACGCTTCATCTCAGCCTCCAGCGCCTCGAGATAATCTGCTCCCGACGCGGGGGGCGTATCGCGGCCGTCGAGGAAGGCATGTACGAACACTCTGCTCAGACCATTCTTTTTTGCCATCTCCAGCAAACCATAAAGATGAGTATTGTGACTGTGTACTCCTCCGTCGGACACGAGACCCCAGAGGTGCAGATCCGTACCCTTTTCCTTACAATTGTTTATAGCCTGAAGCAGTATCCTGTTCTCAAAGAAATCTCCATCCTGTATAGATTTAGTGATGCGGGTGAGATCCTGATATATGATGCGACCCGCGCCGATATTCATATGTCCCACCTCGGAATTTCCCATCTGTCCATCAGGAAGTCCCACAAAAAGTCCGGACGCGTTTCCTTTTACAAAGGGACATTCCTTCATCAGAGAATCCATCACAGGTGTGTTTGCCATCGCGATGGCATTGCCCTCGGGATTCTCATTTAATCCGTAGCCGTCAAGCACCATAAGAACAACAGGTCTCTTACTCATTTTTTATTCCTCCAAACTTTTATTATTTATCACTGTGCCGTCAGTATCTATCTTTACTCTCCTGGAGATGCTCTGCTCGTAGTCCTTTATCCTCTTATACTCCTCGGGATCCGTGATGAGGGATGTCGCAAAATCCTGCTGGACGCAAGGCAAAAACTTCATCAAAAGCTCTCCGTTCTTTTTAATCACGATCTCCGCAACCGCGGTATCACGCTTGTTGTGGCCGTCTGTAGATGTGGAACCGAACCAGAAATTCCCGAGGGAATAAGCAACAGGAACCTGTTCCACAAACTCAAGCCCCTGGAGCACATGGGGATGGGCTCCTATCACTGCGTCCGCCCCGGCTTCCACAAAGGCCTTTGCAAGCTCCAGCTGGGACTCGTCCACATAATTGACCTTTTCCGTGCCCCAGTGGACATAGGCGATGACTACATCGCTGTTGGCGTCCGCTTTTTTTATCACCTCGCAGAAAAGCCCGGGATCATAGGTCTTTAATACACCCGGGGTGTCAGCAGTCGCCTGTCTGGTGTAATTGTAAGTCCTCTCTATCTGAGTCGCCGCGACGATGGATATCTTTCTGCCGTTTGCTATGAAGCAAACAGGCTCCATCGCCTGTTCGAGATCGTTTCCCGCGCCAACGGGCAGTATCCCTGCCGCTTCTATAGCATCATAGGTGTCAACCAAAGCATCGGGTCCATAATCGTAGATATGATTATTGGCTATGCTCGCCACATCGACCCCCAGTTTTGCCATGATCGAGGCGTTTTCGGGTTTTCCCCTGAAAGTAAAGCTCTTTCCATCCAGCGGCTCGCCTCTTTCTGACAGGCTGCACTCACAGTTTACGGTCATTATATCAACGTTTTTCATGAGGTCGCGAAGCCCCTCGTCCAGTATGCCGGAAAGCCCGTTCTGCCTGTAATTTGCCATAGTGGCAAGTGAGTCGTCAAAATTCATGTCGCCCGTGAAGGCCAGCACCGTCTCATCCTCCGAGGCGGGAGTGATGATGCGGTATCGATCCTCATACTCCACCCGCATTCCGCTGCTGATATAATAATCATACATCAATACATGGATGGAGTTTCCCGTCTGCGTGTACCAAAGCTCGATATCCTGCTCTTCCTCCAGTGCGTCTGTTATCTCAAAAAGCTTTTCAATCCCGTACCTGTTTGCCAGGTACATCAGGAAATTCTCATCAACCGGATAACCGCCGAATATATCAGCATCTGTCGACAATATAGCATTTATCGCCGTATTTAAGCTCTCGTCCTGCTCCCCGGCCACATTATCAGATGAAGCAGTATCCGACATGACAGCACCCTGCCCAGATCGATCCGCGCTATCCTCTGCACCACCGATACCGGCACTTCTCGCAGAATTCAATTTTTCCACGATCTCATTCACGCGCTGAACATGAGGATCCGCGCAGCCCGTAAAAAGTACTGCGAAAAATGCCACGATCACGCATTTAGTTGTATTTATTAAAATATTCTTCATGATCTGTCAGGTAATCTTTTTTGACTCAACCAGGGCGAAGGCGATATTTATGGCATGATCCCCGACGCGTTCCAAAGCAGAGGCCACATCTGAGAAATAAATCCCCACCTGTGCTGAATCATAGCCCTCGTTCAGCCTGGTAATATGCTTGGTCTGCAGTTCTCTCTCAATCTCGTCTATCTCATCCTCCAGGCTTTTTATCTCTTGCATATCATGGGTATCTCCCGTGACAAACATGATCAGCGACTTCTCCAGGATCCTGTTTACCTTTTTCATCATCTCACGGAGCTCCTCCCCCGCCTCATGGGTAAAGGAAATGTTCTCCGCGGCCAGCTCCTCGGTCATGTGCCCGATGTCATTGGCGTGATCGCCTATTCGCTCGATATCGTTAACCACATGGAAATAGGCTGATATCCTGTTTGCGTCCCTGATAGGCAGCGGCGTCTGGTTTATCTTTACCAGATAATCGCTGATCTTTGCATCCAGAAAGTCAACATATTTCTCTGTCTCAAACACCATGGACAGATCTAAGGTATCTCCCGTCACCAGACATTCCAGAGCGAGATTAAGGTTTCCGAAGGCCTTGTGAGCCATCCTCTCCATTTCCTGTACAGCCAGATAAATGGCAACCGCAGGGTTAGGAAGTGTGGGCGTATTGATGAATTTCAGGCGGAAAGCGTTCTCCTCCGGCTCCTTGTCCTCGCCGGGAACTATGATGTAAGTCAGCTTTATGATGGCGTTCATCAGGGGATAGCAGACTACCACCTGTACTACTCTCGTCAATATATGAGCCCAGGCGATGTTTCTACCCATCACTCCCTCTGTCGTACCTATGGCTCCGAAGAAGGTAACTATGCGCTCCACAGTGTCTCCCGCAACGAGAAGCAGGAAAAAGAAGATCGCCGCCCCGATTATATTTACAAGGAGATGTATGAGTGCCGTGCGCTTGCCATCTTTATTTGACTGGAGAGCGGCAAGAAGCGCGGAGGTACAGGCTCCCATGTTGCAGCCCAGTACCACGAACATGCTGGTGTGCAGGTCGATAAGCCCTTCAGCGCCCATAACAACCAGGATAGAAACAGTAACAGAAGAGCTCTGTACTACCGATGTTATCACAAGTCCCAGCAGAAGCGCCATTATCGGGTTTGACATGGCAGACAGGGCGTTTAATACTCCCGGCACGCTCTTTAGTGAGCCCATGGCATCCGACATAATGGAGATTCCCACAAACAGGATACCAAAACCAAGGATAACCTGGCCTATCTTTTGGACCATGGGGTTCTTTTTTACAAAGGTGTACGCTACTGCACCGACAAATACGAAAATCGGTGCTACCGCAGACAGCTTTATGGCAACTATAAGAGCCGTGACTGTGGTTCCTATGTTCGCGCCGAGGATGATGCCGGAAGCCTGTGAAAGTGTCATCAAACCTGAATTAACGAAGCTGACAGCCATGACCGTGGATGCCGATGATGACTGGATGAGTGCAGTAAATATGAGACCTGTGATGAGGCCCATGAATTTGTTCTGCGCTAATCTCTCTATTATTGATCTGAGCCTGGCTCCGGCGACATTCTCAATACCACTGCTCATGGTATTCATACCGAACAGAAATAGTCCCAAACCACCCGACAAGCTGATAATGATCTCTAACATCTCGCAATATCCCTCTTTTATACATAGTTTATTATAATTAATAAACAGGTCTCTAGCAAGTTTAAATCTTGTTTATAGAAAGAAACAAGGTGTTATCATTCACAATCGGAACGGCTGTGATACAAGGAGAAGGTCATCGTGCCACAGTGGGTGCAGAACATTGAGATATGCGGTGAGGACCGCGACGAGACCATCATCACCTACGACGACCACGCCAACATTAAGACCGCCGACCACCCCAACGGCATGGGCACCTTCCGCACC
>CALFUE010000003.1 GCA_937916345.1 uncultured bacterium | reverse complement strand
ATGTATCGCGCTCAGGGATGCTCCCATGCAGAGCGTCATCTCCATGGCACCCAGGGGCGCGGCCGCACCCAGCGTGTAGCAGCCGATGTCGCCCAGCACCGTGCACCTGTTGGTCTTAAGCGCGTAGAACAGGCCCCTGTGAGGGCAGCCCGAGCACATGACGGGCGGACGCACGGGCACGTTTTCATCTAATTTGATCCCTTCGGGAACCTCTGCGCCAAGAGCCTGCGCTATCATGTTCTGTGAGAACTCACCGCAGATCGGCAGTATGTCCTTACCGTGAACCTGCAGCCCCAAAGCCCTGCAGTGCTCCTCGATGATCGGATCTAACTCCTCGACCACACATAGGGTTTTTACCTTTGATGCAAAATCCTTTATCAGCTGAACCGGAAGGGGATTTACCATACCAAGCTTTAATATGCTTGCCTCTTTTCCGAAAACCTCCTTCACATACTGATATGAAGTAGAGCCGGTGATTATTCCGATATCGCCTGAGCCCTCTTCTATCCTGTTTATTTCTGCCTTCTCGGCGTAATCCCGCAGCTTTGTCATGCGCTCCTCCACAAACGGATGGCGCTTTATGGCATTTCCGGGAGTCATGACATACTTAAGTATGTTCTTTTCGTAATTTCCTGTATGCTCCTGCCTGTCCTCCTTTGATACCAGAGACTGGCTGTGGGACACCCTGGTGCACATCTTTAATATCACGGGAGTGTCGTACTCCTCGGAAAGCTCATAGGCGAGCTTTGCGAATTCTTTTGCCTCCGCGGAATCCGATGGCTCGAGCATGGGAACCTTTGAAGCGATGGCATGATGTCTTGAATCCTGCTCATTCTGTGAGGAATGCATGGCCGCATCGTCGGCCACCACTATGACCAATCCTGCGTTCACTCCGGTGTATGACATGGTGTAGAGAGGATCCGCAGCAACATTTAAACCCACATGCTTCATTCCGCAGAAGGATCTTTTCCCTGCGAGGGAAGCTCCAAAGGCAGCCTCCATCGCAACCTTTTCATTCGGTGCCCACTCACAATATATATCATCGTATTTTACCGCTTCCTCCGTAACCTCAGTGGAGGGCGTTCCCGGGTAACTGGACACAAAACAGACCCCCGCCTCATAGAGACCACGAGCCACAGCCTTGTTTCCAAGCATCAATTCCTTAGTGTCACTCATAGATCAATATCTCCCTTCTGTTAATCTGCGCTGATGCCCTTATGCCGGATAGGCACCCATTTTCTCTGCGGATGAACCCACGCCGCAAAACTGCACAGTGTGTAGTAAATCAAAAAAACAGGTGTCGCAAGGGCAACCGGCAGCAGTTTTTTCTTGTCTTCCTGTCTCTTTATCCGAAGTATCAGAAAAGCTGTGATCAATACCACGGCTATATAGCTTATGACCATGGAAACGCCCATTACCATCAGCACTGTCGTATCAAAGGATACCAGAGCCAAAATAAATACCGCCACAAACATAAAAAGCCCTATCACGGAGAGCGGTCCCAGAAACAGATTCAATGTCATATCGAATTTCTTTACATCCGTAAACATTGTTCCCAAAAGCTTACCCATATAGATGGATAATATCTCATAATTGCCTGTGCACCACCGGTGCAGCTGAGTGGTCAGAGCCCGGAAATTATCGGGCTGCTCGTCATAGAAGCTGGCATTTGTGCAGACAGTGACCTTCTGCCCGTTCTGCAATGCGATTACCGAGTATTCCACATCCTCCGTGATACTCTTTGTATCCCAGGGTGTCTCCTTCAGGAAGTTTTTTTCTATGGTAAAGCCTGTTCCTGTGATCATCGGAGACAGACCAACCTTGTATCTGGACACGGATATGATGGCATCGTAGACGATCCAGTATACGCACATGAATTTTTCCGCTGCGGAATGAAGACTACCCCCGGCCTGTCTGTCACCCATGATTATCTTTTCACCTGCTGCGATATGATCGTTCATTGCTTCGAAATAACCCTTGTCCACCACATTGTCGGCGTCAAAAAAAGTGATGGCATCGATATCATCACAGTACTCATCCAGCAGCTCCGGCAGTTTTTTGACGAGCAGCGCCCCTTTTGACCTGATCTCTTTGTCATTCACCTCGATCAGGGTAGTACTGTCAAATCTTCTGACTATATCAGCCGTATTATCCTCGCAGTTGTGCGCCAGCACAAAGATATGGTACCTGTCCCCGGGATAATCAGCCATACCTATGGAATTGAGCAGAAGCCCGATGGTTCTCTCCTCATTGTGGGCGCAGATCACAACGCCGAATTTATGTTTTTTATCAGATTTTTTAAGTTTTTTATTTTTTGTGAAAATGCTGAGAACTACGACGATGCCTCCCCACAAAAGAGGAATGCCGCACAGCATCTGAATGGTGATCATGATCGGCTTAATATAGTCCATATCAGAGCCCTTTCTTTTTTGATTTACGCAAGTTTTTTCATTATACCGAAAATCACATGTCGTGTCAACCTCTGTAAGGTCTGCCGTTTTTCAGCCGTGGGGAAAAACCGCTGCCGGGATCTCTGTTTTTACACAGCCCCTCTATACTCTCCCAGGAGAATCTGACGTCCTGATCCACATTGTTCCTGCAGCGCTCCACAGCAGAATTACAGTCCATTACCGAGAAGGAATATCCCCTTATCAGCACCTCCTCCATAATGTCACAGACAAGCCCGTTATCGTAAAGGTGATAATAGAAATCCTTGTAGCAGCAATACTCATCCCCCGGAAAGATATTTTCCAGCGTCGCTATATTTTCGGCGGTAAGCCTCATCTCTATCATATCCAGATGATCCAGTCCCATCTCTTCAAATACAGGCAGAAGCGAGAGCAGCTTTTCCCGGTTCAGCGGATTCGATGGCTCCTCCACGGTTATCAGCATCCCGAGTTTTTTTGCGAGCCTCATATTTTCGAGGACACTCTCCGAAAAATCAGATGCGGACAGATGGAACCTGATCTCGTTGACACCCATTCCGCTCAGCCTCTCAATCATCCTCTCGTCCGCCAAAACACCGTTTGTGTAGAGAAAGGAATAAGGTCTGATGCCCTTTTGAACAATCAGCGGATATATCCTCCCTGCCGCTCTCTCCAGGATGTCGATGTAAAGGAGAGTCTCCCCCGCGGAACAGTATGAAATAATACACGGTCTGTAATTATCCATCTCCTTTAATTTGTAGGCGGTGAATTCTACCTCTTTCGACAGCTCGCTCAGCAGCATATCGTCGTTTCTATCGGGATCGTAATAACAGTAGGGGCACTTGAACATACATTTAGTCCCCACAAACAGGTTGATCGATGCCTCCCCCGAAAAGCAATCCCTGCATCCGAAAGAAACCTCCCCAACATGAAAAGCATTTCCGCAGGCATGCAAAGAAGCGCCGAGACTGATCAGCTCATCCCGACGCTCCCATTTTTTCTCCATGATCGTACGAAGCTCTACCGTCTTCATCAGTCTGCCGAAAGATGGAGCACCCTCTCTTTTATCTCCTGGGTACGCCCCTGATTCCAGAACTGCGTGCCGATATAACCGCAGGTCCGTCTGGCCACGAACAGATGCTCCTCGTCTGTATTGCCGCAGTTCGGGCACTTCCAGATGAGCTTGCCGGACTCTGCGGTCTCGATCTTCATCTCCCCGTCATAACCGCACTTCATGCAGTAATCTGATTTTGTATTCAGCTCCGCGTACATGATGTTGTCATAGATATGTCTCATTACGGCAAGCACAGCAGATATATTATCCTGCATGTTCGGAACCTCCACATAGCTGATGGCCCCTCCGGGGGAGAGCCTCTGGAAATCCGACTCGAAGGACAGCTTTTTAAAGGCGTCTATGGGTTCTGTCACATGGACATGATATGAGTTTGTAATATAGTTTTTGTCGGTTACGCCCTCGATTATGCCGAAACGCTGCTGAAGGCACTTCGCGAATTTATAGGTGGTGGACTCCATTGGAGTGCCGTAAACGGAATAGCTGATATGCTCCGCCGCTTTCCATTTCGCGCAGGCGTCATTCAACGCCTGCATAACCGAAAGTGAAAATTTCTTTCCTCTCTCAGAGGTATGACTCTCGCCTGTCATGCGCACGCACATCTCGTACAATCCCGCATAACCCAGGGAAATGGTGGAATAACCGTTGTACAGCAACTTATCGATGGGCTCGCCCTTCTTCAGTCTCGCCAGAGC
>CALFUE010000002.1 GCA_937916345.1 uncultured bacterium | reverse complement strand
TGAGAGAGGAAAGATCACTGTCTTTGCAAAGGGAGCCAGGAGAGCCAGATCCAATCTCTCGGCGTCGACTGAAATGTTCGTGTACGGTACCTTTGAGTGCTATGAGGGAAGAAATGCCTACACTCTTTTGAGGGTAAAGGTGCACGATTATTTCAGGAATATAACGAACAGCTTTGAGGGTGTCTCCCTGGGCTATTATCTGCTGGAACTCTGCAGCTATTACGCCGTGGAGGGAAGTCCGGAAAAGGAGATGCTGAATCTGTTGTATATCTCCATAGCGGCAATCATAAAAAATGACACGCCAAGGGAGAAAGCGGAGGATATATACGCGACGGATCTCTCTATGGTGAGACTCATTTTTGAACTTAGACTTATGGTGATCTTCGGAGAGTATCCCGGTCTTGATGAAGATACTGAGTACTATGATCTAAAGGAGCTGAAAAGTGTTTCGGGTCATAGCAGTGCGAATGAGATAAGGCTTAGCGCTGCCGCGGTCTATACCATCAGATATATACAATACATAGAGCTTACAAGGCTGTATAATTTCAAGATAGGTAAAGAGGTTTACTATGAAGTAAAAACCTTTCTTGAGAGATATATTTTTCTTCACAGGCATCATTGTTTCAGGTCTTGGGAAATGATAGAGACAGGCAAATTTTTATTGTGATACGGAGAGACGAGATGAAGATTTACAGATCATTAAAAAGAGGAATCATCACGGCAGCGCTCTTTTTTTGCGGGGCTTCATTGTCAGCCTGCGGAGGTTCGGATAATTACGAGGCAGAGGAGGATACGGTTTTTGTGTCCTCGAACGGAGACATAAGGGCTTATATACAGTCGGATTTCTCGGAGGAGTACTATGACCAGCAGGAGTTGCTGAACTTCATCGACAGCTCCGTGGAGGATTATATCAGGAAAGCGGGTGAGGACACTGTAAAGCTGGAGGAGTTTTATGTTCAGGACGACATCGCCTCAGCAAGGATGTCCTACGCTTCCGTGACGGATTACGCGGATTTTAATGGTGTGGAGTTTTTCACGGGGACAGTCATTTCGGCTCAGGCGAGAGGATACAGATTTGACGGGAATTATATCGCTGTGGAAAAGGGAGAGCCAACGGGAGAAAAGGCAGACGGATCCGAATTCATGGATTCCGAGGATCTCAAATGCGTTATAATAGGACAGCCTACCGCGGTAAAGGTCAGCGGTGACATCGTCTATGTGAGCGAGGGAAATGTGACGCTGCTTGACAGCCGGCTTGCAAGGGTTTCTTATGACAAGCTGTCGGCTGATGCAGAGGCGGGTTATATAATATACAAAAAATAAAGGAGTAGGATGATGGATCAGACTGATAAGACCATGGAAAAGATCGTAGCTCTCTGCAAAAACAGAGGCTTTATTTTTTCCGGAAGCGAGATCTACGGCGGTCTGGCCAACACCTGGGACTACGGTCCTCTGGGCGTGGAGCTGAAGAACAACGTGAAAAAGGCATGGTGGAAAAAATTCGTTCAGGAGAATCCCTATAATGTAGGTGTAGACTGCGCCATCCTCATGAATCCCCAGACCTGGGTGGCTTCCGGACATGTGGGAAGCTTTGCGGATCCCATGATGGAGTGTAAGGAGTGCCACAAGAGAGTCAGAGCCGATCAGCTGATCGAGGAGTACGCCGATGATAACGGGCTTACTTTAGACAAGCCTGTGGACGCCTTCGAGAAGGAGGAGATGGAGAGCTTTATAGAGGAGAAAAATGTTCCCTGTCCTTTCTGCGGAAAGCACAATTTCAGCGAGATAAAGGAATTTAATCTGATGTTCAAGACCTTCCAGGGAGTGACGGAGGATGCGAAGAATACCGTTTATCTGCGTCCGGAGACGGCACAGGGTATATTCGTGAACTTTAAGAATGTGCAGAGGACATCCAGAAAGAAGGTTCCCTTCGGAATATGCCAGATCGGAAAATCCTTCAGAAACGAGATTACACCCGGAAACTTTACATTCCGTACCAGAGAGTTCGAGCAGATGGAGCTGGAATTCTTTTGCAAACCCGGGACTGATCTGGAGTGGTTCTCATACTGGAGAGGCTTTTGCCGCGACTGGCTCTTGTCTCTCGGCATAAAGGAGGAGGAGCTGCGCCTCAGGGATCATGACCCCGCAGAGCTGGCCTTTTACTCAAAAGCCACAACGGATTTTGAGTTTTTGTTCCCCTTCGGCTGGGGCGAGCTCTGGGGTGTGGCTGACCGTACCGACTATGACCTCGGGCGTCATCAGGAGGTCTCAGGTCAGGATATGTCATATTTCGACGACACGAAGAATGAGAAATATATCCCTTATGTCATTGAGCCATCCCTCGGAGCAGACAGATGCGTGTTGGCATTCCTGTGCGCCGCCTACGACGAGGAGAATATAGGGACAGAGGATGCTCCTGATGTCAGAACCGTGATGCATTTTCATCCTGCCATCGCGCCTGTAAAGATCGGAGTCCTGCCCCTCTCAAAGAAGCTTTCCGAGGGCGCGGAAAAGATATTTACAGGGCTCTCAAAGGAGTGGTACTGTGAATTTGACGACAGAGGAAATATAGGAAAGCGCTACCGCAGACAGGACGAGATAGGTACTCCTTTTTGCGTGACCTACGATTTTGATTCAGAAACCGACAAAGCCGTGACTGTGAGAGACAGGGATACCATGGCTCAAGAGCGCATTAAGATAGAGGAGCTGAAGGCTTATTTTGCCGGGAAGCTCGCATTCTGATCTGCTTTTTCCCAAATGCCCAGGTTTAATATCCCCCGGTTCTCCCGGGGGTTTTTCCATAAAGGCACTGCGCCGTTGTGAGACATCAGATGCAGATCAAAGAAGGAGCAAAGCTATGACAGATTACATTTATTTAGCCATACTGATAGCGCTGCTGTTTTTGTCCGCTTTTTTTTCAGGTGCGGAGACTGCCTTTACAATGGTAAACATAATTAGGATCAGGACTTATGCATCTGAGGGGAGACGGCGCGCCGCAAAGGTGCTCTCCATTCTGGAAAACAAGAAAAAGATGCTGTCAGCCATATTGATCGGAAACAATGTGGTAAATATCTCTGCTTCGGCCATAACCACCATTCTGGCAGGAAGTCTGTTCAGGAACATCGGAGTGGGGGTGGCCACCGGGCTGCTCACACTTTTTATCCTCATATTCGGTGAGATATCCCCAAAGACCTATGCCGCTATAAATGCGGAAAAGCTGGCTATGGCTTACTGCGATGTGATAGCGGCTCTTATGGTGGTGCTGACGCCCGTGATCGCAGTGGTGGATGCCCTTTCGGCTGTGGTGCTTTTTGTTCTCGGAGTAAAGAAGGATGAAAAGGCTGCCGCCATGACGGAGGAGGAATTCAGAACCATCACGGATGTGGGGGAGGAGAGCGGAGCGATAGAGAGCGATGAGCATGAGATAATACATAATCTCCTCGATTTTGGAAACGACGAAGCCAGGCGCATCATGATCCCGAGAGTGGATATGACTGTCATCCAGCAGAATGTCTCTTATGAGCAGATGATGGAGATATACGCCCGTTCCATGTACACCAGATTCCCGGTGTGTGAGGATAATATCGACAATATAATCGGAATAATAAATATGAAGGATGTGCTGCTTGCACTCTCAAAGGGAGAACCCTTCTGCATGGAGGCTCTTCTCAGAAAGCCTTATTTCACCTATGAGCACAAAAATATCTCGGAGCTGTTTCGGGATATGAAGGAGAAGGGTGAGACCATTGCCATAGTTCTGGACGAGTATGCCCTGACAGCCGGGCTGATAACCATCGAGGATCTGATGGAGGAGATCGTCGGCGAGATCAGGGATGAGTACGATACGGATGAGGCGGATATGGCAAAGACATTGGCAGGGGGAGTGTACATCGTGAACGGATCCATGCCCCTCCCGGATTTCGCGAAGCTGACCGGACTGCCCTATGAGTCTCAGAGATCCGACACCATAGCGGGCTATCTGTTGGAAAAGCTGGGGCGTATACCGAAGGAGCGCGATAAATACGAGGACGCGGAAAACAACTGTTTAGTGATCGTAAAGAAGATGGACAAGCTGAGGGTAGAGAGTCTTGTCGTCCGTCCTCTGGTAAAGAATGATAGAGGTGAAGGCAACAATGGGGAGCATTAGTATCGCGACCATGGCTCATGTGGACGCCGGAAAGACCACACTGTCAGAGGCCATGCTCTATGAGGCGGGTGTCCTGAAAAAAAAAGGCCGGGTGGATCACGGGGATACTATGCTTGATACGGACGAGCTGGAGATAAAAAGAGGCATCACCATCTATGCCAGACACGCCAGGTTTGGCGTAGATGACATGGATTTCTTTTTGACTGATACCCCGGGTCATGTAGATTTTGCGCCGGAGACAGAGAGGGCGCTTTCAGTCTCTGATCTGGCAATACTTGTCGTGGCAGCACAGGCGGGTATCAGCGGCCATATAAAGAATCTGTACAGGATACTGGAGGCATCTCATGTTCCCGCGGTTGTATTCGTGAACAAGATGGATCTGGTAAAGTATCGGGAACAAGCAGATGCCGCGAGGGATATAATAAAGTGTCTGAGTGACGGATTGAAGGGAAATTTCGTGGATTTCTCTTCTTTTATTTCAGGAGAAAAAGAAGATGAGAAATTTTATGAGGATGTATCCGTATGCGATGAGAGCCTGATGGAAAATTACCTTGAGAGGGGAGGGATCGGGGAGAGGGAGATATTCAGGACCTGCGCGGATAGGAAACTGATACCGGTCCTGTTCGGCTCGGCTTTGAGGGGAGAGGGCATCAGCTCTCTTTTGAGGCTTCTTTCGCTGTGCGGGAGGGAGATCTGGGAAGAAAAATATAAGGGAAAAGAAAGGGAAGATTCTGCAGTAAGAGTATTCAAGATAAACCGGGATGATAAAAATGAGAGGCTTACCTTTGTAAAGCAGCTGGCGGGAGTGACAAGGGTGAGAGATACCTTTGGGGACGAGAAGGTGAGCGGTATACGAATCTATAACGGGGATGACTTTTGCCGCGTGAATGAGCTTGAACCCGGTCAGATAGGGGCGCTTCTCGGACTGTCCGCCACAAAGAGCGAGGCAGTCTCGCATGTATTTGTTCCGACAATGAGCGTAGCGGTGAAATATCCTGATACATATTCGACTGCGCAGATGCTTGACATACTCAAAAGGATCGAGGAGGAGGAGCCAACCATAGCCGTTTCCTGCCAAAAGACCACCGGCGAGATAAGCTTAAGCCTGATGGGAGAGATAGGAACGGATGTTCTGAAGGACAGGATAATAAACCGCTACGGTGTGGCGGTGGAGTTTTCAAAGTGCAGGACTCTCTATCATGAGACAATAACTGCTCCCATAGAGGGAGTGGGGCATTACGAGCCTCTGAGGCATTACGCGGAGGTACATCTGCTCCTTTCTCCCGCCGAGAGGGGCGAGGGTGTGAAGGTGATTTACTCAAAGCCTGAGAATTCCTCTGATGAGACGGCGTACAGGGCTGTGGCGTCACATATTCTCGAGCGTGAGCATACAGGCCCCCTCGGAGGATTTCCCATCACCGATATTAATATCATGATACTGTCCCTTCGCACACATGAAAAGCACACCGTGGGAGGTGATCTGCGAAATGCCACCTACAGGGCGATACGGCATGGGCTCATGAGATCCATGTATTTAGGAGAGGTAAAGCTTTTAGAGCCATATGGACGCTTCAGCGCCGTACTTCCCCTGGGGGAGACGGGCAGACTGATGAATGACATAATGAGTATGGGCGGCACTATTAACACCTCCGAGAGTGAGAGCGTGACGGGGATCGCCCCTATGTCCGGTCTTTTCGGCTATCACTCCGAGCTCCTAAGCTACACAAAGGGGCAGGGGAATATCGAGATCACCTTTGACGGGTATTATGATGCAGTATCTAACCCTGAAGAGAATGTCTACGACCCTGAGAGCGATCCGGAAAATGACGCGGGGTCGGTATTCTGTTCCCACGGCGCCGGACTCTACGTGCCCTGGTACGAGGTGGAAAACTATATGCATCTGCCCTGGGCATTCCACGGCGGAGAGACAGGGGGTGAAACTACAGACCCCGATGAGGAGCTTGAACGTGCAGGTCAGATTCTGCTTGAGCGGGCCAAAAGGAAAAGCGGTGAGGCAGAGCCTGTTGATTCCTACCATTCGGGATATATACTGGATAAGGAGCTGAAAGAGGTATTTGAGCGCACATATGGCGAGATAAAAAAGAAAAATATATACGAGGAAGAGGAAATTTCCTACGGGGAGTACGAAAAAAAGGAGAAAAAGGAAGAGCCTTATGTCTACAGGCCAAAGAAGAAAAAGGCGAAGCGGCTCATTGTGGACGGTTACAATATCATATTCGGCTGGGATGAGCTGAAAAGCATTTCAAGTACCGATATAAACGCCGCAAGGGTAAGGCTCTGCGAGATATTGGACAATTATTCCGCGTTGACTGAGGGTGATATAATACTGGTGTTTGATGCCTATAAGGTCAGGGACAAGTCGGCAAAGACAGAGAAGTTCGGCAACATAACCGTGGTGTATACAGGGACGGATCAGACGGCAGATGCCTACATAGAGGCCATGGTAAAGCGGGAGGGTAAGCGCATGGATATCACCGTGGCAAGCTCCGACGCAATGGTGCAGACCATGATCCTCGGTTACGGGGCTCTGCGCATGCCCGGGAGGGAGCTTAAAGCAGCCATAGAGACCGCAAATGCGAGTATCAAAGATTATTTAAAATAGTTGTTGCCAAAGATGAGACAATACTATACACTATATCTTGTGGTTAAAAATGACACAGCCACAATATTTAGTTTATCATAGAGGAGCGAGTCATGGGAAAGGCAAAAGTAATAAAGAGAGACGGAAAGGAAGTAACATTTGAGCTGTCAAAGATCGTAAACGCCATCAAGCTGGCAAACAAGGAGGTGGCTGCGATCTACAGGCTCTCGGAGGCTCAGATCAAGGCAGTCGCCGACAAAGTGAGAAAGCAGGTTGAGGATTCTCTCCACACCGTAAATGTGGAGGAGATCCAGGATATGGTTGAGAAGGGCATCATGGAGATGCGCGGCTATGAGGTGGCACAGAAATATATCAGATACCGCTACACCAGGGAGCTTGCCAGAAAATCAAATTCCACCGATGAGGGAATACTCTCACTCATCGACTGTATAAACGAAGAGGTTAAGCAGGAAAACTCAAACAAGAATCCCGTGATAAATTCCACGGTTAGAGACTATATGGCGGGTGAGGTCTCAAAGGATCTGGCTGCCAGGGTACTGCTCCCCGCGGAAATAGTAAAGGCTCACAAAGAGGGAATAATTCATTTTCATGATATGGATTATTTTGCCCAGAAGGAGCATAATTGTGACCTGATAAATCTGGAGGACATGCTTCAGAACGGCACTGTGATAAACGGGACCAGGATAGAGCGTCCCCACAGCTTTTCAACCGCCTGCAATGTCACAACGCAGATCGTGGCGCAGGTGGCCTCAAACCAGTATGGCGGCCAGTCCTTCT
>CALFUE010000001.1 GCA_937916345.1 uncultured bacterium | reverse complement strand
TCGGCAATATTGATGAAGAAGTTCGCAATTACAAGACAGGGCAAAGCTTGGAAGAATTTATCCTTGGTCTTATGAAGCGTGAATACGATGCCAGACAAGAAAAGAAACGGCAAAGCCGGCTTAAAAGGGCACACTTTCCGCTTCTGAAAACCTTGGAAGAGTTCGACCTCAGCAAATTAAAACATATAAGGCCAGAATACATAAAACAACTTGCCAGCTGCGATTTTATAAGACGTCACGAGAATATGGTCTGTTTATGACAGCTGTTATCCTGAATTATATATTGGCCATCGGATATATCTTTTGGCAGTATGTCAGAACGGCGGAGAATAAAGGCAGCTATCTGCTCCGGGGTTTTGTCATGCTGCTTTTTCCCATTGTGGGAGTGCTCTTTTACGGACTTGGCTGTGTATTTAAGAGATTGATGGCAGGAGTTCCCGTGGATTTCTCCGAGGTAATGTTTTCCAAGGAGCGTGTTGCCACCTACTCCGGAGCGGACGAGGAGAATGAAAAGGATTTCGTGTCATTAGAGGACGCCATCGCCGTGGCTGACACCTCAAACCTGAGAAAGCTGATGTTAAATGTGGTGCGCCGCGATGTGTCTGAATCTCTGGCGGCCATCTCACAGGCTCTGAATGCCAATGACTCCGAGACCAGCCATTACGCGGCTGCTCTGCTGCAGGAAGCACTTGATGGCTTCAGGAGCAATGTCACCGGCAATTACTCGGATATTGTGGCGGCGTTGGAGGAGCTTGGAAAGCTGGAAAACAATACTTTGATCCATCAGGATGAGATGTATCAGGATGTTGCGGAGCTCGCCAGAACCACCTTTGTCTATATGGATCCCGTGTTAAAGCAGCATGTGTTCACTGAGGTGGAGCAGGAGAGCCTGGTAAATCTCATGGACAGGATAGGCGACATCGTCTACGAGTATGTTCCCCACAGGATCACCAGCGAGGATTTTGAGGCCGTGACTATGCGCCTCATGGAAATAAAGGAATATGATAAGTGTGATAAGTGGTGCGAAAGGGCTGACTACTTTTATCCCGAAGAACTGGCTACCTACGCCTGCAAGTTAAAGCTCTACTTCGCGCTGAATAAAAAGAAGAGATTTTTCGAGGTCTTATCCGAGCTCAAAAAATCCGATGTGATAGTGGACAATGAGACACTCGAGCTTATCCGGGTGTTCAGCTAGAGGTCTGTGATATGTCGATGGCCACCCTCTCGATCATTCAGATCGTACTGTTATTTATAATATATACATTTTTTGCCGTGCTGCTCCCGGGGATAGCCTTTGGAACTCACTTTCAGGGAAAGCGCGCGACAGTACGATTTGTGAGCTATTTTTGCATCGGAAATTTTATCATCATAATGCTGGTGCAGGTTTTAGCCCTTATACATCTCTGTTACGCCTGGAGCCTTTTGATCGGTATATTTGTGGTATATGTCATCGCCTGGTGCCGTGTGAATAAGAGATCCGTGAAGGAGCCCACAGGCATTGTTTTTGAAGGATTAAAGAATTTCCTCACAGGGACCATGGGCTACAGGAGCCTTATCACAAATATAAAGAATGATCTGAACCGGACTCTGGTGCCAAGGATAAAGGCGCTGACCGGTCTTATGAGGGAGCGCAAGGCAGAGTGCGTTTTGATAGCGCTTCTTATGGTGGCGATCTGTTGTATTTACGGCCGCGAGCAGCTCACCCAGTTCGGCTATGCCTTTTCGGATGAGCCTGTTCACAATTACTGGATAAACAATATAGGCAGACAGCGGCTCTTTGTGGCGGGTGTCTATCCCATGGGCTGTTCCCTACACGACGCTCTTCCGATCTAATTATATCGTATTGAGAGTTTTCGGCATTACCGAGAATTTTTATCTGTTTATGATGATAGCCGCTGCGGTAAAAGCCTTAGGGAAGACAAAGCTTGCAGGATATTTCGTGTCCATCGCCTTTACGCTTTATCTCGGCTTTGATTATTTCTGCTATTACAGATACGCCCAGACACTGCCCCAGGAGTTCGGCCAGATGTTCATACTTCCCGCGGTGTTATTGATAGGAGTGTTTATATCCGAGCGCAGGATTGAAATCGCAGCCTTCAAAAAAAAGCGCGAAAAAAAAGAAAAGCATGCTCCTCTGCGGGAATCCCGCATAACCGGATGGATGCTGGCCTTCGCGGTATGTGACGGTTTCGCCAGCCATTTCTATAACACTATGATACTCGCGATCCTGATCGTTGGGATAGCAGCGGGATATTTCGTGTATGTCATCAGGCCTGCCTTCTTTGTGCACCTGTTAAAGTATGGGGCGCTTGGTATATTGCTTGCCATTATCCCAATGGCGGCATCTCTTGTGACTGGAAACAAGCTGGAAGGCTCAATCATCTGGGGCATGTCGGTCATCAGGGGATCGGAGGATGAGGAAGAGGAAGAGGAGGTATATGTCAATGATGACGGCATTTCCACCTCTGAGGACGGGACATCCATTATAGTAGGAAAAAATTATACCATCATAAACGATCCGCAGATGTATATTGAGGAGCTCATAAAACTGGGGAAAGACCCCGCGGACTCTCCGTATTTCAATCCCGAATATTTTTCGGATGAAGACATAGAATATGATTTGCCTGATGATTACGAGTCGGCGGAGGAAGAATACAGCGGGGAGGGCAGCGCCTTTACCGGCATCAGAGACAAGCTCAGACAGGCAAAGCTCGAGATGGATGAATGCCTGCGGACTACGCTGTTTAGCAGTTCATTCTCTCAAATGGTGGATTGGTACTACTGCTTTATGATCGCCCTCGCGGTAATGGGCCTGATATTTTTCATCTTCAGGAAATATGTTTACGGATGCGGGTTGATAGCAGTCTCGGGAGGAATGCTTTTCCTCCTCGTATTGCTCTCCGCGTCAGCGCTCCATCTTCCGGCGCTGATGGATACCTTCAGATCAAGGATCTATGTGGCATATTTTCTGCCTGTGGGGGTGGGACTGGTGATCGACGGGATCGCGTCTTTGCTGGGAGAAATCACCCGTCTCGTTCCGGTGAAAAATCTGGCGGCCATGGTGCTTGGCGCACTGCTTTTGATATATTTGTTTGACCAGGGGGATGTGAGAGGACCGCTCTACGCCAATCAGATACAGCTCTCCTCACCGGTGATCTGTATGACTAATATCATCAGGGATGAGAAGGACAAAACCTGGACTGTTATCTCGGCTTCAGACGAGCGCAACATGGGTTTTGAGCATGGATATCACTATGAGATGATCACCTTTCTCCATGATATGGAGTATTACGACGGGACACAGAGGATACAGATACCCACAGAGTCCCTGTACTTTTTCATAGAAAAAAAACCCATAGAATATGCTGTGGAGACTGAACTGGAGGGACAGCCCATATCGCCGGAGCTGGCGCTGCACGAACTCGGACCCGCTTCCGGCAGCCGTTCTTATCAGGGCTCAAACAGATGGTATACCATGTCCAGATTTTACGAATGGATGAAGGTTTTCGCGGCGCGCTATGAGAAGGAAGTGGAGGTCTACTACGAAACTGACGATTTCATCTGCTACAAGCTGAACCAGAACACTTACAATCTGTATAATCTGGCGGTGGATTATTTTTATAATACTCTTGATTACACCAACGAGGGCGAGACTATGATCTCCTTCCAGAGACATATGCTGAGCGAACTGCAGAAGAGTCTGAAATTAAGAGGATATTGATTTGGATCACAAGATATCAAAAAGAAATCTTTTCATAATAGTGGTTATGATGTTTGTTGTACTGTTTCTTTTCATGTCCATTCTGGTGATAAAGGACAGGGAGAATATGTATGACCAAAATGATTACTATGCGCAGAGGAGCCGCACCAAAAAGGAAAATACCGCGACGGCAGCGCTCCTTACGGAGCATCCTAGGGAGAGGGAGTACGCCGTCTATATCGGTTCGGGTGATAATGCCACCTACAATACGGCTTATTACTGGTGCGCCTACCGGAGATTTGACCTGCTTCGGGTGGATGAGCCGTCGGATTATATGGCGCTTTCGTCTGTTTTTTCGGATCCCGTGATGATAATGATCGACGGAAAGACAATAGATCCGGAGGACGCTGACGGACTCGAATATCTGAGCGGACTATCGACGCCAAAGGTTTACTGCAGTATTCCCACGGCCTACAATATTCAAAAATCCAGAGCCATAATGAATGCTGTCGGTATTGTCTCGGTTGCGGATATGCGCTGCGAGGTCTACGGCATCCATCTCTATGGCGGTTTCGTGCTGGGAGGAGAGAGGGTTTATACCGCCGCAGGAGCGGACGAGGAGCTGATGGACATGGAGACCACCATGGTCCGCTACAGGCTGAAGGATGATGTGAAGACCTACATGGTGGGTGCCTATGAGGAGACGCCCACGGACACTACCCTGCAGCCGCCCATGATCTGGCGTTATTTTGTCGATGAGGGCAGCAGCTTTGTGTTCAACTGCGATCTGATAGAGGATATCTCAGGTATCGGATATCTGGATGCCTGCCTCGCGCAGGTCAGGGATTACGATATTTATGAGGTGATAAACGCCGACGTCCTCTCCCTGGTAAACTTCCCCTGCATGGCTGAGGAGGATACAGAGGAGATAATCGATCGATATAACCGTTCACTCCAGGGAATGTTCAGGAATCTGATCTGGCCGTCGGTGATCTCCGTGAACGAGGAGAGCGGCTTTACCCTCACCAGCTTTATGTCTGTGCAGTACAATTATTTCGACTCCCATGAGGCGGATGTTGATAATTATATATACTATCTGATGCAGCTGAAGGAGCAGGGGGCGGAAGCAGGGTTATCCTTTGAGCCGGTAAAGACAGTCTCAATTCCGGACAAGATGGCCAGCGATGATTTCTTCCTCACAAACTCCGGCATTGATTACAGATACCAGATGATGTACGCCGGTGAGGACAGCGTCAACGAGGTGGTCTCTGACTACATGGATTATGAGAGATATAGGGATATCACAACTATTCTCACCGACAGTAACGTGAAGAAGGGTCTCTTTGAGTACAAGAGCGATGATCTGCTGCTCATGCGGAATACGGCGGATGTGACCAAATTCAAATATTCCGACGACTTAAAGCTCAGGGGCTATGAGACGGCTCTTCTCTATTCGTCTCCCGTCATAGATGTGGCAAAAAGCATCTACCCCGAGACGGAGGATATGGAATGGCAGCATGTGGAGGAGAGCTTTGCGGCTGTGGTCGGTACCTTCTGGAAAAATTTTGACTATGTGGACAAGCTCACATTGTCCGAGGCTGACGCGAGAGTCAGGGAGTTTATGGCGGTGGATTACACCACGGAGCCTCTGGACAACGGTGTGAAGCTCTATCTGGAGAATTTCAGGGATAAAGCTTATTTTATCATGAGATCACCGGGCAGAGAGCTGAAGAGTGTGACAGGCGGAGAATTTGACGAGGCTGAGAACGGTGTCTATCTGATAAAAGCCCTCGAGCCCCAGGTAGTGATAACCTTTGACAGCGCGAAAGAAGTGAGGATCAAATGAAGATCTGTATGGTTGCGGAGGGCTGCTATCCCTATGTGGTGGGCGGTGTCTCCGGCTGGATAAACAGCATGATAAAATCCTTTCCCGATGAGCAGTTCATGGTGGTGGCCATCATCGCCGGGCGTGATGTGTCGGGAAAGTTTGCCTACGAGCTGCCGGAAAATCTGGTGCAGGTTTACGAGGTCTACCTTTCTGATGTGGATTGGGGTGTCTACAACCGGAAGATCCGCAGCAGGCGCCTCAAAAAGTCCTACCACAGGGCGCTGCGCTCACTTATACTGAACGAGAATGTGGAGTGGGATGTAATCTTCGATATGTTTGATGAACCAACCATCTCCATAAACGAGCTTCTCATGGGGTATTCATTTTATGATATTACCAGAGAAGTCTACGATCTGAAGTATTCCAGCATCACCTTCTCGGATTTCCTCTGGACCTTGAGGAGCATATATCTGCCCCTGTTTCAGGTGATAAAGAGCTATCTTCCGGAGGCGGATATTTACCACTGCGTAGCCACGGGCTATTCGGGGGTGCTGGGTGCAAAGGCAAAGCACAAATACGGCTGCGCCCTGATGATCTCAGAGCACGGCATCTACACCCGTGAGCGCGAGGAGGAGCTGATCCGCGCCGAGTGGGTTGAGGGAAAATACAAGAATATGTGGATCGAGCAGTTCCGTAAGATGTCCACACTCGCCTATAATGTGGCTGACAGGGTTACCAGCCTCTACGAGCACGCCAGAGAGCTGCAGATAGAGCTGGGCTGTCCCGGGGAAAAGACCATAGTCACCCCAAACGGCATAGACGAGACCAGGCTGGCAAATCTGCCGTACCGCGAGGAGGAACTGGACAAGGTCTATGTGGGGGCGGTGCTTCGGGTTACCCCTATAAAGGATGTGAAGACCATGATAGAGGCCTTCGGCTTCGCTTCCAGGACGCTGCCGAATCTGAAGCTCTTTATCATGGGACCCGCCGACGAGGATCCGGGCTACGCGAAGGAGTGCTATGATCTGGTGGAATCCATGAATCTGGACAATGTGGTCTTTACCGGAAGAATAGATGTAAAGGAATATCTGGGAAAGATGGATATGACCATCCTGACCAGTATAAGTGAAGGCCAGCCCTTGACCATATTAGAAGGTTTTGCAGCAAAAAAGCCGGCAAAGATAAAGATAAAAAAAAA